>JBHLLM010000124.1:0-7907 GCA_048885575.1 Candidatus Hermodarchaeota archaeon | reverse complement strand
CAATTGACTTAGCTCAATTAATTTCTAAAACTGAAAACATCTATAGCACGAAGAACTGTGTTAATACTGCAGTTATGGCTTTATACAACAAGATTGAACTTGAGGATGGTACTACTAGTTCAAAAGAGGAAATAATCACTGACATCGTGCTATCAGTTCTGAATAAATTAAATTTTCAATAATCGATGATTCGGAATTTTCCGAGGAGATTGAGAATAAAAGGCTTCATGTCAGACTAACAGAAAGAATTCCGGATGAAAAAATTCTTAGATATGAAATAATCCGGAAAAAAAAGAAAAAACCAGATTATTATCAACATTTAGCAAATACCTTGGATTATAAACAAATTAAAGAATTAACTTACTTATCTATTCAGCATAAGAACCTCGAAGCAATATTGGGGCTATTAAAGTCAAATGTGTACGCTGCAACAGATGCATTAGATTGTGATGAAGGAGTGAAGTTCTTTTCAGAAAAATCAAAAGATTCTGAAACTTCGATGGCTGAAGTTTACTTTTTTATCCGAAGACCAATTTCAGAGAAATATAAACATATTTTTAGACGGCTAGCAAGACAAAGCATATTAAAAACCTCTTTAAAAATAACTAGTAAAGGAATTAGAGGAAATTTCAAAAAAGTTACTCCTTTTTATCAGATAGGGACTCCTGAGTTTGACCTTGATGAAACTATTCAACATCATCCATTAAATATCTATAATAAAAGTCTTGATTATAAAGATATATTCGGAATACAGAGAAAAAAACAAAAGAGAAAAATTGTGATGATTTTAGATACAAGTGGAAGTATGTATGGGAAATTATTACTTAATGCAGCTCTAACTACATCCGTATTGGCGTATAACATGGAAAAAGAGAGTTATGGGATTATTCTCTTCAATTCAACAGCAATGGTTCTAAAAAAAATAGATGAAAAAAAACCAATTATCACAATTATAGATGAAATACTTGATTCAGAGGCTTCTGGTTTTACAAATATTAATATTGGCTTAGAAAAAGGTCTGAAAGAATTAAATAAAATTAAGGAAAAAACAAGACACAAATTTGGAATTTTAATAACTGACGGAAATTATAATAGAGGGAAAAAACCTATTGAACTTGCGAAAAAATACCCAAAATTGCATGTAATCGGGATACCTGCTGAAAATGATGCTGATAGAGGGATAGACACCTGTCGGGAAATAGCTCAAGTTGGACAAGGTAAATTTTTTGCCGTGAATGATTATAAAGAGATTCCTAGGGCGTTAATAGAACTTTTATCGCAAGTTTAATAGATTTTTATATCTTTTGTGGCTTAATTGCTAGAGATAAGATAGTTATGAGCCAATTTTTTAAATATTCTTCTTAATGTTTCAGAAAGCGCAGACTTTGAAATTTTTAGTTCTTCAGCAAATTTGCTTAAAGAAATCGATCGCGGAATGTTAAAAAAGCCATTATAATAAGCACGATTTACTATTTCATTTTGTCTTTCAGTGAGGAGAGTCGACTTATAATAATAACCTATGCGTTCGATTTTTGCTTTAATTTCCTTCTTTTTTAATTGTATTAGAAATTTGTCTACCTTTGAGCGATTTGTAATAGCTTCTATCAGAAGTTTACCATCCTTTACAAGCACAGGATAAGAGATTAAAAGCTCAGTTTTAACTAGAGTATTTAATATCCATGGATCGATCTCCTTTATATTTAATATTACAAGATCTTCACTTTCATACAAGATTTGATAATCTCTATTTTCAGATTTTTCTTTAAAATCCGTAATAAAATGCAATATTGACGAACCCCTTATCTGGAACGAAGTGATTCCTAAATTTTCTCTAATTAGGAAGTTTGACAAAATGTGAAAGCTTAATTCTGGATAATTTTTGTTGTAAGTTGCTAACCACTTACCTTGCGGTATATCGATACTTAGTTTAATTTGTATAATATCATCTGACATATTAGAATAAATCTTGAAATTCAAAAAAACTTTACCAGTAAAGGATTGTAACTATACTTGCTTAAAACGATTTTCAATCTTAAAATTATCCTTCTTTCAATAATATGATAAAGTTACTACCTTGAGAATAGTCTGTAGCTATTCTATTTTCGATCATTACCTGACCCCCATAATTATTTATTATAGTTTTCACTAGCGACAAGCCAATTCCCATTCCACCAGTGCTCCTATCCCTCTTATAATTCCGTTTAAAAATGGATTCTTTTCTACTATCAATAATCCCTAAGCCATTATCTTTAAATTCGATCTTAGCAAAATTTTTTCCTTCCTGATTAATTATTGATAAATTAACCCATAACATTATTTTTTCACTTTCGTTGTGAATAATTCCGTTAATTAACAAGTTTTCAAAAGCATCGATTAAAAGTTCACCGCCCTTAACATTGATATTTTGTTGAAAAGGTTTAAAATTGATTTCTACTTCCCTTTCATGAAATCTTGAGCGAATATTTTCAATAGCTTTACTGATTAGTTCATTCACATTAAGAGTTTTCTCAGCTGTTTCTCCATCTTCTATCTCTGAGAGCTTTCGAACATTTGAAACCAAGGATGCCCCCCTCTCTAATTGCTGTTTTACTATTTCTAACATTTCTTTTTCTTTCGTTGATAAATAGTAATCGTCCTTCCAAATCTTCATTAACTGAACTGAAGCATTAATATTGTTAAGAATATTGCTCACATCATGCGCTAATAAATCCTTATAGAAATCTGCTTTATCATATGCTTTTTTATATCGCTCTTCAGATTCAATTAATTCTTGTTCAGCTTTTTTACGTTTTGTAATATCAATTGCTGCTCCTTCAATCCGATTTTCTTTTTCAAACATACGAGCTGAAATACTGAGCCAAATAGGAGTACCATCTCTTTTAGTGACCAGTATCTCATATCCCCTTACTTCTTTATTAGTACGAATTGCATCTAAAATTTCAATCCGTTGATGAGGATCGACATAATGTTCAGTGGCTATATAATCTGCTAAACATTCTTCTCGAGTATCATAACCAAATAATTTAGCAAATGTATCGTTGCATTCCAAAAATTTTCCATCACTTATCCTAGACCAATATAATCCTACCTGAGCATTTTCGAAAAGATACTTATATTTCTCCTCAGACTCTATTAATTTTTCCTCTGCTTTCCTCAAATCAGTAATATTTGTCATTACACCGTTATAACTTGTTATCTCTCCTTTATCATTTTTAATAGGGACACCGTGATCTCTAATGTATATCTCTTTACCCGTATCTATATGCTGCACTCTATAATTAAGGATGAATTCTTTCCCATGTTTTATAGCTTCTGTATATAGTTTATTAGTTTCTTCTCGATCATCGGGATGAATCGTCTGAAAGAAAAGTTTAGGATTTTTCAAATAGTTTTCTACAGGTATACCTGTCCATTCCTCCCATCTATTTGATAGAAATAATGTAGTACTATTTTCATCAGGTAAAGATGAATATATTGTATCAGGCATATTTTCAATAAGAGTTCGATATCTTTCTTCAGATTCTTTTAGTTTCTGTTCTGCTACGATTTTTTCTGTTATATCTTCAGTTATAACCAAATCTGCTGGTCTCCCTTTATAATTAATAGTTTTAGAATAATTATCGATCCAAGCAATTTCACCAGATTTTTTTATTATCCGATATTTATAGCGGTTTACAACATTAGGATCCCCTTCTTGCTTCTTTTTTGATTGGTTTAAAACGAGCTCTCGATCCTCAGGATGTATTACTTTTGCGTATTCATAGGGTTTCCAGTCTTTAATATCATCTCTGGTATATCCACTTACATCAGTTGCTCGCTGATTTCTATACTTAAATAGTCCATCCTGTATGATATAAATGCTCATAAAAGTTTGTTCAGTAATATTTCTGAATTTCTCTTCAGATTCCTTTAATCTTTTTTCAGCCTGCTTGCGTTCGGTAATATCTTTGAAGAAACAATGAGCTAGCTTAAAATTACCGTTCTTGTCGTATTCTATCCTTCCATCTAGCCAAATAATTCTATGAATCCCATTTTTTTTAATGATTTCGTATTCTACATCTTGAATTATTCCGACTTTTTTAAAATGTGAAAATCTAGATCTCAGCAATTCTCTACTTTTGAGAACTAAAAACTCGCCAAAACACTTTCCTATAACTTCTTCTCTATTATATTCTAAAAAATCAAGCCAAGCTTGATTAACATCTGTAATTTTAACATTTTCATCCAAAGATTGGTAAGGGAGTGGAGCATATTCATAAAATAACTTATATCTTTTTTCTAGCTCTTTTAATTCTAATACCTTTTCATTATTTTTCTCCATTATGTCTTACACCTTATTCAGTTACTCTTTTATTGCTTTATTGACTAATGAAATTAATTCTCCAATTTTAAAAGGTTTACTAAGAAATGCTGTAGCTCCTTTTGAAATAGAAACATTTTTCATCGCTGTATCAGCACTCGCAAAGATAATTTTTGTTTCATTGTTCAGCTTCAATATCTCGATCATTGCATCAAAACCATTCATTACCGGCATTCGATGATCCATAATAATTACTTGAGGTTTTTCTGAAGTATTTTTATAATTGTCTATGGCATCTTTACCATTTGTAGAGAAATCTACTGAAAAATCTCCCATTTCTGCTAGTATTATCTTATAGAGTTTTAGCATTGTGCGGTCATCGTCAACAACCAGAACTTTTGCTATAATACATCACCTAATACAAAGATATAGTAATATATTTTGTATTTATGTATATCTAAATAGGTAATGTAAAGCTCTAAATGAAGGAGCAAAGGACTTTAACGGAACAATCTAAATAATAAGTAAAATTGAAATAAAAAAAATTAAATATTAACTATTAGCAATTTCTCTTCCAAACTCTACACATTTTTCTATACTTTCTTCATCAGGGTTCCATAAAGCACGGATACCATCATTGATTACAGAAAAACCGCTCTTCTCTAGGAGTTCTTTTAATATTTTTACTGATTCTCCGCTCCAACCATAACAGCCAAACGAAGCAGCTTTTTTATTTTGAAAACGTAAACCTTTTATCATCTCTATGATTTCGGCAATAGATGATAAAATTCCTCCCCCAATAGTTGGAGATCCTACGAGGATAGTCTTGGATTTGAAGATTTCTGTAATAATGTCATTTTTATCGGAATTTGCAACTTTATACAATTTAACATTGACATTTTTATCTGTTTCTACTATACCCTTGCTAATCGCTTCTGCCATTCTTTTGGTTCCATCCCACATTGTATCATATAATATTGTAATCTGATTCTCTTGATATGCATTAGCCCAACTTAAGTACTTTTCAACTATTTGAGTTGGATTATCTCTCCAAATTACTCCATGGCTTGTGGCAATAATATCGATTGGAAGATTAAGACTCAAGACTTCTTTAATTTTCTTATCAACAAGCGAACTGAAAGGGGTGAGAATGTTAGCGTAGTATTTAATGCATTCCGTAAAAAGTTCATTTTGGTTAACTAAGTCATTATACATGTACTCAGTAGCATAGTGTTGGCCAAACGCATCATTACTAAATAAGATATTATCCTTAGTCATGTAGCATGCCATACTATCGGGCCAATGAAGCATCTTCATTTCAACAAAGACTAGTTGTTTATCGTTTCCGAGATCTAAAGTATCGCCCGTTTTAACAACTCGAAAATTCCAATCTTTATGATAATGACCTTTTAACGATTTAACTCCATTAGCAGTACAGTAAATTGGAGTTTTCGGTATATGTTCCATTAGCTCAGGGAGTGCTCCACTATGGTCAATTTCTGCATGATTAGCTATAACATAGTCTATCTTATCTAAGTCAATTTCTTTCGAGAGATTTTTAACAAATTCTTTTGAAAAAGGCATCCATACTGTGTCGATTAGAACAATTTGTTCTTCTTTAATTAGGTAAGAATTGTATGTGGAACCACGATGAGCCGAATATTCATTTCCATGGAATTTTCTAAGTTCCCAATCTTTTTTACCTATCCAATATACATTATTTTTTATTTTAAAACTCAAATTTCTCATCCAAATTTATTTTTGCATTTAGATATGTAATGAGATATTTCTTACTATTTAAACAATCTTTCATTAGATTAAAAGAAATTTTGGTTAAAGATGATTTTAGAGTTTTCTTCTTGAAAGATAATCTGCGAGAAATAGAGGTTCCGGTTGTTTATGATCTTTAGCTGTTCTTAAAGCGATTTGTATTGCTACATCTAAAGTGGTCTTATACCCTATGCTAATGAAAACAGGTTTCATTCCGTCCTTTAAGCAAATCGAGTAACCTAAAAGTTCCTTACTCACTACTCTTGAATTTTTTGGATCATTAGCCCAAATTGGTTGTTTATTCCCTTTTTTTCTTTCTAATGTTTTCCAATCTGAAAATCCAATAAAAGGGTTTTTAGCTACACCAAAAGTAGGGATATTTAAGATTAAACCCAATTGGACTGCTTCCCCAAATCGTTTAGGGTGGATTATGCCATGACCATCGCACATAATAATATCTGGTGTTTCAGGAAGACTATCAATAGCTTTTACAATCAAATTACACTCTCTAAAACCTAAAAAACCTGGTTTATACGGAAAAGTAATTATTTCTTGTGCAAAAGTATAATTTACCATCTTATTAAATTGAAGATTCCATAGAACTGCGCATGCTATTCCCCATTCTTTCCTGCTTTCTTTATAATAGGAGACATCAGCACCTACGATCCAATTAATCTTATTAATTTCTGTTATTTTTAGGGTTTTATTTTCTTGATTTTTTAATTTTTGACTGTATTTCTCTTGAATCGATTCTGCATCTTCTAAAGACAAATCTGTCTTTAATAACTCGTGCCGCATTGATAATCATTATATTTATTCTTTTATATAATATTGTTAAAAAATAATATTTGAATCAAAATGTTGCATAATATCCCAGAACCAGTAAAAAAGAGAATGAAGTTTCTAGAGAAACTCGACGCAGAAGATAGAGTTGATGGAACGCCTAGAATGCAAAGGCTTCGTCAAATTCCTCCTGAAACAGGAAGATTTCTCTCAATTATAGCTGCATCTGCTCCTAAAGGAAGATTTATAGAAATAGGAACCAGTGCGGGTTATTCTACTATGTGGATCGCGCTCGCATGTATGGAACGAGGCAATAAAATAAAAACTTTTGAAATTTTAAAAGAAAAAATTAGACTTGCTAAGGAGACATTTCAGCAGAGTAAAATGGAGAGGTATATTGATTTAGTGGAAGGAGATGCCCGAGATTATTTAAAAGAAGAAAAACGTATATCTTTTTGCTTTTTGGACGCTAAAAAAAAAATATATGAAGATTGCTACGATTTAATAATCCCAAATATGGTAAAAGGAGGTTTCCTAGTAGCAGATAATGCAATAAATCTGTATGACACCTTGAAACCCATGATTGATAAAGCATTAATAGACAGACGTGTAGATGCCTTAATTGTTCCTATTGGGAAGGGAGAGCTAGTTTGTAGAAAGATCTAGAGCTTTATAAGTCAAAGCAGTTTTATTAAAGTATGGTTTATAAGCAAGATGAAGTATTTAACATTAACTCTACTCGAAAAGATTCTTTAAATTTTCTTCCTAATACAATGACTGGGATTTAATATTCCAGAATAAATTAGACTTAAAAATTAAAAAAAAGATATTATTAGTCATAGGCTTTATTAATAATTTATATTAGTTTCTATATTGCTTCTTTAATATAAATATTAAAAATTTATACTCGTCTACCTTTTTAATAATAATAGAATCTTTTTTAATTGATAGAATAAATATTAAAGAGACATAAGGTTGGTTCGACCTCCAACAGAAAAAGGTATCTGCTTACGCTGTAAAGGAGCGAGATTATTATGCGGTAAGAAAACTTGTC
>JBHLLM010000123.1:0-7914 GCA_048885575.1 Candidatus Hermodarchaeota archaeon | reverse complement strand
TTTTAATGACTTCTTATTAATATATTTATTATAAGCAAAAGAATTACTTTCGAAACAGAGATACTACTTGAAGGTTCCTTTTTCAAAGAGTTTCACCTCAAACATACCCATGGTTCTTTCAACCCTATATATCCTCTTACAAATGCTTTAAAAATCTGTAATAAATACCATAGTCCACTATCTTTAAAAGGAATTGTTATGAAGTGGGAAAACCTATAATTTAACATATCCCTTTTTCTGATGCCTAAGTATTCACCTAGGATAGAAACCCAATTTTTTACTAAAATCCTCTTTTTCGTTAAACCAAGACTAGAACTAAATCCATCTCCAAAGATTGATAAGAAAGCATGGCATCCAGGACAAAGTGAGCATAAAGCATCAGCATTTGACTCAACCGCTTCATTGATTATTGGCAGAATATTTTTTCTCAATATCAGATTTAGAGGGTTTTTTAATTCTCTAATTATGCAATATAAATCGCAAATAGTATTCTGTTTATTATGCTTCATTTCGGATATGCTTAATTTTGGGAGAACGGAAAGAAGGTTTCTAATGCTTGAAGTATCACCGCTATACGCAAGGTGACAAGAATCGTGAATTGTGATAACATTAGGTTTAATACTAGAAGTGTTAAAAAGTTCTCTATTTTTTTCTTTTTTCAACAATTCAGCAATATAGTCTGCCGCATAAATAATTTCTAAATCAAAATCTTTAATTAATTGGGGAGCAAGTTTTTTAAGACCATAATAACAAGTTGCACAATAAACTATTACTTTTTTAGTATTAAATTTCTTTATCTCATTGACTAAGTTATTTAGAAGGTAAATACCATGTTCAAATTTGCCATATTCAATAAACTCGACCCCACAACAAACTGGTTTATCAAATGAACCTTCGATTAGCCCAAAATTAATATCCAACCTATTTAATATCTCTAATAATGTATAATATTGATTCTCTAACATTTGAATTCCGCAACCTGAAAAAAATAATACATCTCGCGGTTTTTGGATTCGATTTATATCATATTTTTTTCTATTTTCTAAAGGTATTAAATAATTATTTAAGTTCCTAAGTAAACATGCAATTCTTCTTCCATCAATAAACTTTCCAAATATAGAAGGTATATTATGAGGAAGCCATGTATAATTTTTATCATTTTTAAACAATTCAAATTTAATAGCCGGAAGGCGCTCTGATAATTCCAACCCGAATTGACATGATATCTGGCAAGATTTACAGTAAAGACATGATTTTAAAAATTTTTTTATCCTTTTCACATTTTTCTCGTCTAAATTATTTTTGAAAAGGCTTTTTAGGTTTTTATGAATAGGATATTTAGTATTTTTACAAGCGAAGCAATTTTTAAAACAAACTCCACATTCTTTACATTCCTTAATATAGTATTCTTTAAATTTTAAAAATTCAGTACTCGAGATTGACGAATTTGTCATAATTGTAAAGAAGGGCTTTTAGAGTTGGTATTTATAGATAAAATATTAATATATTTAAAAATATTTAATAACAATTAAATCAATGTAAAGTAATTGCGAGAGGAAATTTAAAATATGAGCGAATCAGACCCTAGAATTTTAATTATTTCTGATGTACATTTAGGTGCTTTAAATAGTAACTTGGATCAATTTAGTCTTTTCTTAAATAAGATTATTAATGGAGAATTCGGAAACAATTTGCAAGCTCTTATAATTTTAGGGGATCTTCTTGATTTAGGTACCACTGTTAAAAGAACGTTTTTTACAGATGAGAAAATAACTAGTATTCTAACTCAACTATTAGAAATAAAAAAGAAGATTCACATTATTTTTGTACCAGGAAATCACGAAATTCCTGTTACTAGTAGCCTCACCTCAGGAAATTATGATGAGAAATTTAAAAGAAGGAAAGAAAAATTTCTGAATGAATTTATGAACAGCATTGTTGAGGAACTATTTGCCTCCAATATGGTTTGTCAGTATATAATATTAAGTAGATGGGAAAATGAGAGCACCTTATTATTATATGATTCGCAAGATCAAATCTACAAGGACCCAATCCAAATAATTAAAATTAATAAACTTGATTTAGAAGAAAATTACAAATGTTTGATGGTCCATGGATATCAATTCGATTCTGATACGGTTCGATTTTTTGTGGCACCCTTCTGGAAATCAATGCTTTCTTATCAAAATATTGAGATAAAAGAGGTCTCTAATTATTTTTACAATGTAATTATCAAAGAGCACAGAAAAATTAAACCAATCACAATAGAGGATATGAAATCGGATATTAAACGCATAAGACAGCTATCCTCTGAAGATATAGATGCAATTTTTTCAGATCTAAGTAACCTTGAATTCAACTTAGTTAAATTGAATATGAGAGCCATAAAGAAATGGCGAAATGCTAGATCGTCAACCTACTATATAGATGGTATTAAGGAGTTCTTAGAAGAAGTTAAATGCGATTTTTCTTTAATCACACATGTTATATATGGGCACTCTCATATTAAGGGTATGTTGGATGAAGTCATAAATAATCAAAAAATACAGATTACTAATTGCGGTACATGGCAACACTCGGATCCGTCATATGTGGAAATTCTATATGAGGGCAAAATTAATTTGAAATCTCCTAATTAATGTACAAAATTTAATTGACGTTCAAATTTTATGTCCGAAAAATAAAGTAAGCAAACAAAAATGTTATTAAATGTTGAATTTAACGTTCCAGAGTAGGAATTACTTAAATCTAATATAAAATTAAGGTATAATTAAAAAAACAGTGAAAAAAAAATTATCCCGTAAGATTCTCCTGAAGATTTAAAGTTGTTGTTTTAAGCGACATTTTCTACCCGAATAACTTCAGGCACAAATTGTTTGATAGCTCGCTCGATGCCATATTGTAGAGTTTGTTGTGCGTGCATACATCCAGCACAATGTCCCTGTAATCTGACTTTAACGATACCATCATCAGTGATGTCCACTAATTCAACATCACCACCGTCCATTTGGAGTTGGGGTCGAATCTTTCCCAGAACTTCTTTAACTTTTTCTTTATCAACCATCTTAATCATTTAAATTAATTTTTTAATCTTAATATATTTAAATTGTTTAATCTATTTAAAACCAAGCTCTTTAAAATATGAATGTTCATTAGTAATCATTTAATTCTAAACGATGATTTTACGAATATGACTATAAAAAAAATGATTGCATTATAGTTTATGAAAATAAACCTAAAAACTCTTATTTCTCAAATCTTTTGATGACATAAGAAATAAAGATAATGAACTTGGATGTTTTAATGAATAGTAACAATTTTGTAGAAGCCTTAAACGACGCTCAAGAATTAATGAGAAATGAAAAGTATCTAGAAGCTTTAAATATATTAGATAAATTGAAAGAAGCTGATAAAGCAGGAAGCTTTGACTATAATTTAACTCATAAATTGTATCAATTGATTTCAAACTCCCAATCTCTTTACAACCAACAAAAGGTTTTAAGCGTTATCAAACAAATTTCTTCAAAACAAAAATCGATATCTTTTCTTGAGTTGGAGAGAATCTTAAACGAGCAAGCCAATATAGAGTTAAACGAACAGCTTTTAAGAAGGGAAGTAGAAATTCTTATCCTAAGGTCTTTATTAACTGGTAGGATCGAAGGAAACAACATAATCTTTTAATTAACTTTAGAGAATAATATTGTATGCTTACAGCTTTTTTACCAGTAAAAAGTCTTAATTTACACCAGAATTTATTAAATACTTTACTCACCCAGTAGTATTAATAGTAGTTTTTCACATAAATGATATAAATAATTAAGTGGGAGTTCAGATGTATTGTAGGTGGTGTGGTTCAGAAATACTAGAAGATACAAAATTTTGTCCCCATTGTGGAGAACTTCTAAGAGATGAAGAAGAAGTTACTCCTGAAAGAGATCGAGCGGAGTTGGAGGAAGAGATCGAAGGAAATCTCTATACTTTTTTTAGCAAAAATATAAATTCTGCTTTCTCCATGAACGCTTTAAAGAACAGATTAAACGAGATAGTAACAGACTATGGCGCTAAAGAGTATTTTTCCCAACATCTTAAAGAAATTTTGCATAAAATGATCCAAAAAGGTTATCTTGAATCATCTTATCACAACAACGAGATTCATTATCACATTGTGGAACCCGCTGTAGAAGAACCGCACAAACAAACTTCTGAAATGCTAAGAAAATTACACGACGCACCTTCCCTATCACAAGATATTATTAAAGAACCAATTAAAACGCCTCGAGTTAAAAGTGCTAAATCTCAAGCAGAGGGCAGAATTGCTGCTTTAGTTATAACGGGAATTATTGGACTAATATTATTACTTGTTGGAGTAACACAAATCTACAACAACTACATGATAAGTTTTTCTTTTTCCAGCTTGACTCCTGGGATAACTATGACTATAATAGGAATTATCGTTTTATTCGTTGTAATTGGGATAGCAACTAAGGGCTCTTGCTTCGGTGACTGTTTCTGCGACTGTGATGATTGCTGTTGTGATGCTTGTTAAAACTTAATGAACAAAACTCATGTTTGAAGAGAAGAACTTATGAATGAACATATGAAAGAACCAATTGTTATTAACTGGCTAGCGCATCATAATTCAGAACGAAGCGATTTTAAAAGTCACGTGTTCGTGCTATTCAATTACGCGTTATGTATTGGGTGTTTCGCGTTTTTATTAGGAGTTATCGTCTCGTTGATAATAGCTAATCTATTTTATTTTTATTTAGTCGCTTTCATAAGTTTTCCCGTAGCTCTTACAATGTTTCTTATTTGCTGGGTTCCGTCAATTTTTCAATATTCAATCCAGATTATGGCTAAAAAGTCTCTTAATAATCGCGCGGTTAAATTTCTAATTCGTTTCCTTTACCCAGTCGGTAGTATTATTTTTATTTTTATTTCACCGTTATGGGGCTTTCTTCTTGCGATCCCCGCCGGTTATGCAATAATTAGAATTAGAAAGGTAAAAAATAGAATAATATCCAAAAGCAATCAAAATCTATAATCGAAAAAAAATAGGCTTTTTTAAACCTATTTTAATATCTACATAAAAACAAGTTAGTATTTTTACTATGATAATAGATCAATTAACTCAGAGTATCCAGCTCAAAATATGCTATTTTGGACCCGCACTGTCGGGTAAAACTACTTCTTTAAAAGCATTGTTTAACCACTTTGGGAAGAAAGATCGCGTCTTGAGCATAGATAGCACCATCAGTCGGACTTTATTCTTTGACTATGGAACCATAGATTTCGAAAACCAACAATGGCATCTAAAGATCCACCTTTACTCTACAACTGGTCAGGATTTTTATATTATTACGCGACCTGTTACATTACAAGCAATCGATGGGATTATCTTTGTAGCAGATTCGCAACAAAAAGTATACTACCGAAACTTAACTTCGTGGAACGAGTTGTGCAATTATTTTGAAGATGTTATCGTTACTCTTCCAAAGCTTATAGCGTTTAATAAGCAAGATCTACCCGACAAATTTAGTCCAGCAGTATTTTTAGAGAACATCAATTATTTTAAATTTAAAAATATAGATTTTAAGAAAACTATAGCATTGAACGGTGAAGGAATATTAGACAGCTTTGAGGAAATTTTAAGTTTAATATTTAAAAATCTATATAAGAGTCAGATCATCTCTGCTCTCCAATAAGTTGAGCTTAATTTTAATTAGAAGAAGTTAGAAGCCAATGAAGTTTGAATTCTGATGGTTCTTTGAGAGTTGTCCTCTAAAACGCAGATTAAAGCAGTAATATTTTGTTTAGTATTATACTCTATTTCCTTTTCTTCCCCAACTTCCCATCGATTGAACCCGGTCAAACTTGGAGCCGTTTCAAATAAACCTTCTTGGAGTCCCGAGATGTTAACTGATACCCCCTCTAATGCGTTTTTTGAGATGTTTTTTATTTTAATGCTGTATTTTTCTATATCTGAATCAATTGAAGTAATTTTGTATATTTTCTGGAATTTTGATGAAACGTCATCAAAGATAGTAGGAGCTCCAACAGAATTTTTTGAAAATAGAGCCGCTCCTAAATCATCTTCTCCAACTGGTTTTCCTATTATCGTAATTGGGACTTCAAATCTAATTGGTTCTTTTCCATATTCCGGTTTAGGTTTTCCTATAAATAATAACGACCATTTTACATAAGAACCATATTTCATTCCCCAGAACTCTTTTTCATGGGGTTCCCATAAATAGTTATGGCTTGGTTGAGCAACCTCAGGGACCTTTAAAAGCAAGAAATCTTTATTCATATCAGATGTTCTAGCATCTCCCGCGATAGAAGGGGGTAATTCTTCAACTTTACTGCAAGTTTGTCCATAAGCTTCGCAATAACATATAATATTGGCTTTCTGCAATAGTCTGATTTCTACATGTTTGAGTTCCTCGGAAGAAAAGTTGATTTTAATTGTCTCCCCCGGTTTAAATATATCTTTCGATATATTTACATTTAACCCAGAAATTGAAAGAGAAAGAGGATTTGGCTTTATTACTTGTTGATCTGTATCCTTGGCCTTGATTTCAATTTTTTGCGTTTTGTTAATAACCAAATCATCATCTGGATTATTGGGATGAGGTTGCCGTAAAATTAGTTTAATTTCATATTCCAAATTTCTGTTTTTAATAGTAGGAATAACATTATTCTTGATTAAAAACGACCTTTCTCGAATGTATTCCCCCTTTTCAAAATTACCCTTTGAAAAAATATCTTCCTTAGTGATTTGTAGTTCTTTTAAACAAGGAGGATGAGTTAAAAGACGAATTCCCGACCATAAAATTAACGAATCTTCATCGAAATTGAATGTGGTTCTAACTTTTAACTTATCACCTAAGTAAACATATCCGTTGTTTAGATCACATAGGTTTAATTTCATAATCACTAAGATTTAATTTTTCATAAGATTTTTCTTCAAAAACAATATTTATTATATTAATGTTAATTGTAGAACGATATTAATATTTTTTTTTACTATTTATTGTAATTTATACCTTTTTAAAACTTTATTTCAAACTTGTTAAAGAAAGATAAATAGCAAATTATAATTGTCAATATGATTTAGAATTATTAAAAAGCATTTACTTCATTATGTGTAAAATCATGAGACAAATTAAAGCGATCTTATTCGACTTAGATGGAACTTTAATAGATGTAGATTTAAACAAGTTCATTCCGGGATATTTAAAATTATTTGCGAATAGTGTAGCTCATTTAATTCCTCTTAAAAAGATAGTTCCAGCAATATTAAAAGCATCTGAATTTGTAAATAATAATGATGGCAAAATTCCAAATGAGGAAGTGTTTTCAAACGCTTTTTTTCCTATTGATGGTTATGAAAAGGACGAGCTTCAGCCACTCTTCAACAAATTTTACGAGGAAGATTATAAAGTGTTACAGAAATTTACGAAAAAGAAACCGGAGGCTCGGGAAGTCGTTCAAACCGCTTTTAACAAAGATTATAAGGTTGTAATTGCAACAACACCCGTCTTTCCTTTAACAGCCATAGAGCAACGCCTTGATTGGGCGGGAATTGGTGATTTTTCATACGATCTTATCACCAGTATTGAAAACTCGTATGCTACTAAACCAAATTTACTTTATTACCATTTGATATTCAAATATCTCAATCTCTCTGCTAAAGAATGCATTATGGTGGGGGACGAAGATAAAGATATGGTATGTGCCAAATTAGGATCGCAAACCTTTTTAGTAAACAGTTCAAGCACAAATTTGAGCGTTGAAACTCCCGAACCAAATTACAAAGGAAATTTGAAAGATTTAATAGAACTTCTTTAATATTTTTAAATATAAAAGAGGAATAAAAAAATGGAGGAAGATCAACACAAACAAATAATTATT
>JBHLLM010000122.1:0-7922 GCA_048885575.1 Candidatus Hermodarchaeota archaeon | reverse complement strand
GCAGTGTCTAAAGTCATGTTATTTATTCCATCTGATGTGATCTCTTGAGTTACCTCGAAATCTTCCATATCAATACCGATTTCTGTCATTAGTTCTGTAAGTTGAGGTACTGATAGTTGACTTTTTAACATTCCTAAACTAACGGCAATGCCTTGCATAATGTCAGAAATATCTTTAACTGCATTAGCTTGTTCTAATTTAAACACCATACCTTCTAAGTTTGTTCTAAAGTGGTCAATTGCTCTTGCTTGTTTTTTAACTTGGAGATAATTTCGGGCGTGAAATTCTGATCCATCCATATCTCCCGCCTTTCTGAGACGTACTGCTTTATCTCTTGCTTGTTTAGCGGTCATCTCCATTTTACTGACTTGTCTCATTAATCTTTTGTTAAATACTTTCAGTTTAATGGTTGCTGAACGAACAGTATCCTTTTTTTTCCCTCCTGCGAGCCAGTTACTCATATCTTTGAGAAAACCCATCTTAAATCATCAATTAATATTTATTTTATATAATATAAGAAAACTCAAGATTATATAATTTTTTGTTGTAGACCAATGTTTACAATACCTTTTTAAAAAGAAAATTTGATATACATAGAAGAATTAATTAATAAAATAAACATCGAACTAGCTTACCTATAAATATTAATAATATTTTAAGATAAGTAAGATAAATAATTACTTTTAAAAGGTTATAGCCGTTGAGTAGTGTTGATAGTAAGCTTTACCAATATGCTGTTCAAGAAGCGCAAGCTGCTGTTGAGTTAGATGAAAAAGGACATTATAGACAAGCTCTAAATAAATATCAAAGAGCTGCGGAGATTTTGATACAATTCGTAAAATACAATAAAAATCCTATAATGATTAGAAAGTGTCATGATCAAATCGAGCAATACTTAGACCGAGCTAACGTACTTAAAGCTCATTTAAGTGGTCCTAAGGCTAGGAGGGGCAGACCATCTGCTAGGCCAAGTGAACCAAAAGAAGGCGAAACAAAAGCAGATGAAGGACAATACTCTGCTGAAGAACAAGAAATCATTGATTCAATATCAGGAACTATATTAACAGAATCACCTGATGTAAAATGGACTGATATAGCGGGTTTGGAAGGAAGCAAACAAGCTTTAAGAGAAGCAATAGTTTTACCTATTATGAAACCAAAATTATTTACGGGAGCAAGAAAACCTTGGTCAGGAATATTATTATTTGGTCCACCTGGATGTGGAAAAACTTTACTAGCTCGAGCTGCTGCTACGGAATGTCAAGCTACCTTTTTTAGTGTTTCCTCTGCAGATTTATTAAGTAAATGGCTAGGAGAAAGTGAGAAGCTAATTAGTTCACTTTTTAAGGTTGCTCGTATTAAGGCACCTAGTTTAATTTTCATGGATGAAATCGATTCAGTAGCCACTAAAAGAGGTGAAGGTCACGAAGGTGGAGGTGAAAGGAGAGTAAAAACTCAACTTTTAAGCGAAATACAAGGAGTTAAATCAGGTTCCAAAAAACCTTTATTAGTTTTAGGAGCAACTAATCGTCCATGGGATATTGATACGGCTATGCTAAGCAGGTTTGAGAAAAAAGTATATGTCCCACTTCCAGATTTACCCGCAAGAGTTGGAATATTTAAAATTCACACTGCAGGCATTAATATGGCGCTAACTGAGGAGGATTTTATTGAATTAGGAGTAAGATCGGAAGGTTATTCTGGAAGAGATATCTCTAATGTATGTCGTGAAGTTATAATGATTCCGATAAGAGAGCTAGATATGGGAGGTCTTTTAGAGCACTCTGATCAAGAGGTTATTGTAAGAGATATTCATTTACAAGATTTTATGAAAACTTTGAAGAAAGTAAAACCCATGACTACTGATTCTGCTCTGGATCAATACGAACAATGGGCAAAAGATTTCGGAGAGTATTAATTACAGAGATTGATGTAGAAAATGGAGCGCCAAAAAGAGAAAGCAAATGAAACTGTGGATAAAGTCAAAGAAGTTAAAGAAAAACCAGAAAGAGAGTTAGATAGTTTAAGGAGAGAATTAGCTCGCTTAAAGGAACTAAAAAGACAGAAAGAGTTAAACGAAATTGAAGAAAAATCAGAGGAACTTATCTCGGAAGCTAGTTCAGAGGAACTTCCAAGTGAAGAAATTGAAGCTCGCCTTAATAAAATTGAAGATATCCTTACATCAAAACTAGGAGACATAGATCAAGAAGCTTACGAACAACATGCCGTTCAAATTGAAAAAGAACTTCGAGAACTTGAACTAGAAATAGTGAAAGAGAGAGGGGCAGTTACTAAAGAAGTATCTACTTATGAAATGTTACTTAATGATTATCCTTGGCTTGAAGAGAAACGGTATATCTTTATGTATTCTCTTCCTAATAAAAAAACTGACTTAAAAGATTACGAATCTTGGAAAAATGAGTGGTCAAAAGTTCTTTTTGATTATGCACGTTATGCTCTTCTTCATATTCTATATCTTAGGCAAACCGAATCTGAAAAACCATTTTCTAATTTTGAGGACCGTAAACAAGCTTTAGAAGAAATTGCTGAAGAACTAGTTAATAAAGAACAAGCTGAATGGCTGTCTAAGAGCAAAGAGAAATTGAGAGTATACTGGAAGAGTTTAGATAATTGGGCGGAGGAAATCTACGAATGGGCAATGGAGATATCGCCATTAGAACCAATTTTAATTTTTGAAATAAGAGAATCAAATAGAGAATTTAGTAAACTTCCTAATGACGATATCGTTAAAATCTTTAAAATGCTAGAAAAAGAGAAGAGGGGGAAGATTATTAAATTAGATGATGGGCAAATTTCCTTTAAAATTAAAGTTGAATAATTCAATCACAAAGAAGGAAAATACCATTGTTTCCCCTTTAAAAGAGACTCTCTTAATTTTGCCACTCCGGTATCTTCTAATGATTTTAACGTCTCTAATGCGCGATCTTGAGACCAGTTTAAAGCAATGCATACATCTTCAATAGAAATGAAACCTTTTTCTTTAGCAACTCCAACAACTTTTACTTGATCACTAGTGTATTGGACTGGAAAGAATCTAACCATAACAATACCAGAGTCAAGTTCCTGTAAATCGTCAATTACATGGTTTTTCTTGAGCATCTTCAAAGCTTTGAGAAGATCTTTTAGTTCTAATATTCCTTTTAAAATACCTGTGTTAACAAGGTCATATACTTTGGAAATGGGTAATAATCCCACTCCAATTTCTTCTTTTTGCATCAAAATTCTTTGATAAGCAAGCATACCTAAATTTTCATGATCAATTTTAGAAAATTTTTTCAAAACATCGTTTTCAGTAATTTGTTCCGTAATTATCTTAGACGAGGGAATATTAAACTTTTTTTGTAATTCTTTAACTTCCTCCTTTAGTTCAGGAGTCAAAGCTAAAATAACTCCGTGGTTCTTGGCTAACTCTGTAAGTCTTTCTTTTGTAAAGTTTTCTGTTGAAGCTTTTGCTTCCATATCTTTTAGTTTTAGCTCCGCAGCCTTCTTCTTCATAGCTTCTCTTAAGTCTATTTCATCTTCAATTTTTCGAATGCCCATTTTTCGATAACACTATTTTTTAATAACTTTATTGATTAATAATCATAAAACTACTTATTTCTTTTTATTTTAACTGAGAATGAGAGATTTGAATATTTTTAGATTAATTAATAAAATTGAAAAATCAATTATTAATAATTCTCTTTTAAAAATTTCTTCAAATATTGTTTCATTTTTTAAAAACAGTGATTATGGATTTTATATCTTTTTTAATGAGGAAATAAGAGAAAGTAAATTCCCTTCTATTTATTTAGTTTCATATGAGAATAGTAAAATTCTGCAAGAAAGATTAAAATACGAGAATATACTCTCTGCAGGTATTTATTTCGGTTTCATTAAAAAGGGAGTATTT
This sequence comes from Candidatus Hermodarchaeota archaeon, assembly GCA_048885575.1. Taxonomy (GTDB): domain Archaea; phylum Asgardarchaeota; class Lokiarchaeia; order Sigyniarchaeales; family SOKP01; genus SOKP01. The sequence goes on along the minus strand of JBHLLM010000122.1, from coordinate 4,009 downwards.
TATTTGAGCTTAGAAGGGATTGAATTTTTGCGAGACATGCAATTAATTGCAGATTCTAATCAAATTACTATTAATGAAGAAGGAGAAAAATCAATTCTTTATGGAAATGATATTCTGAAGAGTTTTATAATTAAAGCCCCTCAAGAGTTAAAAGAAAACGATCTCATAGCAGTTCTAAATCAAAATAACGAAATAATTGCTTTAGCGGTATCTAAAATTGATTTTTGTTTATTTGATAAGCTTAAATCAAACCAAAATATAGCGAAAAATCTTATGGATAAAGGATATTATTTAAGAAAAAAGCAATAATTTTGAAATAATTTAAACCAAAGATAAATTTTACTTAATCCTTTTAATTAAACTAATAAAAAAGCCTATAGTATTGTGTAAATGGGGATATAGTCTCTGAGAATACTTAATATCGCTTCTTAGTTCTTTGTTGTGAACTTTTGTCGTTCCTTCCACGCCGTAATTGCATGGTATTTTAATAATCGAAAAATTGGTGTTATCTTTTAACACATCATCTAAAACAATTTCGTTTTCTTCAAGCGCAATCGAACAGGTGCTATATAGTAATTGACCACCAGAATTTAAGGAATTCAAACCGGATTCTAGTAACTTTTTTTGAATGACACTCATTTTTTCGATATCCTTTGCTTTTTTACTCTTCTTTCTACTATGATCTTGCCTCACTAAACCCTCTCCAGTGCACGGTGCATCTAATAATATTTTATCAGCTTTCAAATTCATTTTTGACAAATTCACAGCATCATCATTTATAATAATCGAATTAGAGACACCCATTCTTCGAAGATTAAATTCTAAAGCGGGTATTCTGTTTCTATTTCTATCAATTAAGATTAAATTTCCATTGTTGTTCATTTCTTGTGCTAATTGTGTGGCCTTTCCCCCTGGAGCAGCGCACATATCAACCACAATATCACTTGTGTTTGGATTGAGAATGTGAACAGGTAACATTGGAGCTATAGTTTGTAAATAATAGTATCCTTGGAGATATTCATGAGTAGATCCCAAATTGAAAGGAGCTTTTTTAATTTTAAATCCATAAGGTATCCAATCAATTGGTTCTAAATTAAATCCTTTTTTTTCTAGTCTATTTTTTAATGTTTCTTTGTCGATTTTAAGTGTATTAACTCTAATTGAAGGTGGTACTGGTTTTTCGTTTGCCCTTAATAGTTGTATTGTTTGGTCTTCTCCTAAGAGTTGAAAATACCTTTCAATCATATAAGGGAGATATCCGTATTGTTCTGCGAGTTTGTGAATATAATTAGAATTTAGAGAAATAAAAAATCAACTCTAGATGAAACTATTATTACATAATAAAAATTAATTAAATATATTTATTATTGATAGAAAAATAACTAGCATCATGATTGAAATTGAGATTAAGGTTAAAATCTCTGATCCGACTCTTATGAGGAAAAAGTTTGAAGAAAGTAATGGAGTTTACAAATTTTCATTAGATCACGAAGATACTTACTTTAATATGCCTAAAGGGTTAAGAGATTTTAGACAAACTGACGAAGCATTGAGATTAAGAAAATCGACTGAATTTTTTAAGAATAATAACACGAGATCTCAAAAAATTAATTATTTTATTACTTATAAAGGTAAAAAAATAGATAGAGCAACCAAAACAAGAGAAGAAATTGAAATTGCACTAAGTGAAATTGAAGCTATGAAGAATCTTCTTGAACTCTTAGGATTTCGAGAAATTTTTACTGTTCTTAAAAAAAGAGAGCTATATGAATTTAAATTTAAGAATACAAAAATAGAAGCTTTGATCGACTATATACCAATTTTAGATCAGTATTTCGTTGAAGTAGAAATAATAACGAAATCGTTTGATGATGTGGAGAAAAGTAAAGAGCTCTTATTTAGCTTTTTAAACCAATTTGGAATTAAAAAGCAGGAATCAATAAGGACTTCTTATTTAGAGTTAATTTCCAATAAATTAAAAGGGATTTAAGATGGATATTATAGAAAATTTTCGAGTTTACTTTTATAGGGTTGATTTTGCAATTACCACAACTAATTTGGTTTGTAACTCCAATTATTTTCTATTTAATTGCGATTATAATAAAAAAAAGAGGTATTAGGTTAAGTAGATATTCTACTTTATTAATAATTTATCGAATTTTGCGATTTCTTTATCTAGTTTTATTCGATATAACCTTAAATCATAGTTCTCATAAACTTTTTTTATAGAATCTTTCTGTATAGATTGCGATTTTTTCGATATTTCGTGAATGAGAGTCAAAAACTCGTAATAACCAATATCATTTTCAGCTAATTGATTCATAACCTTTCAATTCTTCATTTTAAATTATTTTTATTTCATTACAATTACAAAATAGCTATTTAAAATTAAAAATTATCTGGAGTCCAGTCTTTACTGGTTGTTAATTCTAAGGAATAGCGAATATTGCGTTTCTCTAGAACTTTCAAGCATCTAATGGGCAAACGATCCCATTTTTAAAGTACTCTATAACTTCAGATTTTCATCTATTCTTTTTTATTTTCTAAATCAAAAATGAAGGAACTATATCGGATGTATATCTAAAGAAATCTTATTTAAATTAAGAATTAACTGAATTATTTCCAAAATTGTGTGAAAAAGAATACATTTTAAAACATTAAGTAATTTATTCTGATTTTTTCTTTAATTCGGTATATTTTCCATCCATTATTCGGGAAATATATCGCCTTCCTTTAATTATCCACATAATTTTGTGACCTTCTCGAGCTTTTTGCCCCCATTCAGATTTTTTGTACTTATTCTGTTCAATAAAACGATACCCAAATAAATCAATATATCTAATTCCACTCGAAAATTTTTTAATGGGATAAAGGATCTCATCAATTTCAACACTTTTTTTCGCCTGAAATATGGCATTATAAATTTTTAATCCTTTAACTTCTAAATTTTCCAAAGTTTTATTACCAGTATTATTCTATTAGTGTTCTTTAATATCACTATTTAAGTAGAAAAGTTCAAGATTTTTTAACTTTTTTATCGATTCAGGTATACTTTTTATTTTATTGTAGCTAAGGTTGAGTACTTTTAACTTTTTGAGTCTCCCAATGGCTTCTGGAATTATTTGTATGTCTTGATCAATTAAAGTTAACTCTTCTAGAAATTCTAAGCTGCAAATTTCTTCTGGAAATACTCCAATTCGGGGTTCTTTTGATAAATAAATAATTTTAGTGATGTGACCTAAATTGTTTATTTTAAACCTAAGGGCTCTATAGGGAGAATCATTCTCATTTCCTTGTATTTTCTTACATAATCGTCCTGTTAGAATCTCAAAAATACTCAAAATATGAACTTCTGATCTATTTACACCCATAACAATATATTTTTGGACATATTTAGTTTGGTCTGCTAACGGTTTAACCCATCTTGGTAATCTGTCTAACTTATTGTTGTTTAAAACTAATTTCTTAAGTAGTAAAAGATTTGGGCAATTATCTGGAAACTTCTTTAGTTTACAATAAGATATTTCCAAAGATTCTAGCTTAGTTAGTTTACAAATAGAAGCAGGAATCTCTATTAGATCAATGAGAGATAATTCTAATATATATCCATTTTTCGATGATTTAACTCTACCTAGCCCTTTATATCCAATTTCAGTGTTATCTTCAATTAAAGCATTTTCTGCTTCATCTGACAATTTAAATTTTGAAGTGAAGTTATAGAAATCAGTCTTAAACTTCATATAATCCAAATAATCAATATCAAGGACAAATTTAGAATCATCCGAGTTTAAATTATATTGTTGTTTTATTTTATTTAAAGCGTTCTCCCGTATCTCTTTAAACTGAGAATTATCGTACGTGTTTAATAAATCAATTAATTTTTTAAAGAAATATATTGAAGATTCATTCTTAATCGCCCATAATAAAGGACTTTTTTCCCGTTTAGGAAAGGTTTGGATTAAAATTTTAGCAGCTTCGAATCTAACAAGTGGTGATTCATCAGAAATTA
>JBHLLM010000121.1:0-7926 GCA_048885575.1 Candidatus Hermodarchaeota archaeon | reverse complement strand
TGCGTGAGATCGCTTTTGGATTAAATGAAGTAATAGGTAATGCCAATTATGTAATAAATAATAATATCTCAAAAAGGGAAGTTCAAAAAAAGACACGCGATTTAGTGTTAAATATAATTAAAAACTATTAGAACTTTATTTTAAGTAATCTACTATTGCTTTTGATAAGGAGACTTTACTCGCTTCATTATCGATCGAATCCGTTCCAATTATTTCATCGGCGCCTGAATTTATGATTCGAAACTTTGCATTTTGCAACAATAGGGCATGAGTTGCGACAGCAAAAACTCTTTTAGCCCCACCTTCTTTTGAAAGTTTTATAGCATTAGCCATTGTACCTCCTGTAGCAATTATATCGTCTGAGACGACTACATCTTTATTTTTTAAGCTTAATTTCCCAGACATAGTTATCTCTCCCGTTTTAACATCCCTTTCTTTTTCAAAATAATCTACAGGAACTTTTTCTCCGAAATGTTTAGCAAAAGCTTTAGATCTTTCAACAGCACCTTTATCGGGAGCAACAACTACAATATCTTTAACATCTAAAGATTTTATATAATCAGCTAATAATCTCATAGAATCAATGTTTATCCATTTACACTGAACATCTTCAAATATTTTTGGTGAATGTACATCAACTAAATAAATTTCGTCTATTCTCATAGAATCAATAAGTCTTAATACCAAATTAGCAAAAATACTCTCACCAGGTCTAAAAATCTTATCTTGACGAGCATATGCGAGATAAGGAATCACTACATCTATTTTTCCAGCCCCCATCCTTTTGACAGCATCGATCATCATTAGAAGCTCAATTAAACGCGCGTTTTGATTTCCATTTGAACTTGGTCCCGTAGACTGTACGATTATAATTTCTTTTCCTTCGATTAACGATTCATTATCTAAATTGATTCTGAGGTAATTTTCTCCGTCAGGGAAGGTTTTTGATTCGGTATTAAAGTATTTAATATTTAATTCCTGAGCAATCCTAATTCCAAGAATTTGGCTAGCAGGACCTACAATTAAGATTTTTTCCATAGTGTTCACAATATTATTTTTAAATTTTTTATTTTAACTTATTATTCCATTTCTTATATTTTTTTTAAAAACTTAAGGGATATATTAAAAATATCTTCTCTATGTCCTTTAAAAGAATGGCCTCCCTCTTCGAATTGAATCACATTCTCTGTATTTAGACCGAGTTGCTTTTTAATCTGGGAGAGATTCGAAAATGGGATTCTATTGTCATCTTTACAGTGTGCTATCAGTATTCTCTTATTGTTTAATGGCTCTTCTCTTAAAAAATATTTAGGACTTATTCTCTGAATTATTTCCTCTGGAAACTTTACCGAAGTCGTATGGTAATCAAATCTTGTACACAGAGCAATTAAAGCTTTTACTTTTTTATTAAGGAAACCTTGTGTTAAAATAATTGCACCCCCCAAACTCCTTCCAAATAAGATTATTTTTTCATCCAATAGTCTATTAGACTGATAGTTTAACACCCAATCAATTACAATTTTAATATCGGAAAATATCTGAACAGCCATTTTATCCCACCTAGATCCAGTCTGCTTTTTGGTTTCTCCATGAGCACGATAATCGTAAGATAATACATAAAATCCAGCGTTCACAAATCTCTCCGTAAAATATTTAACAAAATAACTCTCGCGATGATCCAATAATCCTGCTAGATTAATTATAAAGGGTGCTCTCTTAGATGAGTTATGACAAAAATAAATAGTCCCCTTTAAAATTAAGTCTTCATCTTTGATTGGAATGTCTATATTTTCAATTTCTAAACTATTCATATTATAAATAATTAATTTATTTTGCTTTTGTATTTCCTAATAAGACTCTTTAAGGTATTTACTGCGAGTTCTAAACTATGTTTATGATCCTCGGGTAATCCATTTAAAGCAAGGTTAATATCTTTGGATTTAAGGTTTTCTGCATATTCTAAAGATTTGCCTTCAATTAAAAGGGTTGTTTGACTTCCTGTTGCTACAGTAGCTCCGCAACCATCAGTAAAAAAATTTGCTTTTTTAATAATTCCGTTATCGATAGTTAAGTAAAACTCCATCATCTCTTTATGCGATCCCTTAGAGGAATTTGAAATAGTGAAACTAGAAGGTTTGCCCCAATTTTTCGGGTTTTGAGACAGATTTACGATATTTTCGTTGAAATCATTTATTTCTTTTTCTATTATCTCTTGTTGAAGTTTTTCAACAAAATTATCAAAACTGTCCTCTGTTTGAGGCATCTTACCTAACTCCACTGGGATGTTTCAAAATGTGTTTTCTTAAACGCTCTATTCGTATAATTTCCTCGGAAGTTTTGTTATATTTATCCAAAATACTTATAATTTCTTGATTTAAGTCATTATGTTCCGTTTTACAAGTACTTTTTTCTAAAAAGTCTTCTCCGTGCCTTAAAGCGACTAAATTTTCAGTGATTTTGAGTAATTCAGAAGCGATTATGCTGTTTATGTAAATTAAATCTGAGAACATGTTCTTCATATATAAAACTAATTTTAGCTGGTCACCTGACATAATCTTTAAAATTTCTACTGAAATTAAATTCTTATTATTTAATAGCTATCATGGTTTATTTAAAAGATAAACACAAAATACGCTGCTACATAGAGCACTGCTCCGAAGATGAGAAGAATTATTGCACTCATTCTTTCTAAAAGTGATTTTTTCATATCATTTGTTAGAACTTCTTTTGAAAAGCCTTTCAAATTATGCATGTATTTTAAAAATATATTTTTTTCATTTAATTTACGCGTAATTGGTATTCTATAAGTAATGGTAGCAGTTTTTAATTCAATAACATCTATAGGAAGACACAAATAGAATACAACAATAATGATTATCGCTATCCATACAGAAGTACTAAATAAATTATCAAATATCAAAACCAGTGTATCTGCCGTTAACCATCCTTCTAATTGTTGAATTGTTAAGAAAATAACTAATCCGCTTATTCCAAAGATATCAAAAAAATCCAACTTTCTAAACCATTTTCTCACAGTAACTGATTCTATATTATTCGCAGCAACATAATGGAACTTATTACCAAAGATCCTTTTAAACCTAAATTTTTTAGCTGTTTGGTTATATTGAAATGTGTTACCACCCCTATTGCTAAAGTCATAGAACAAACTTTTTACTAAGAGCATTGAACCATAGATTAGAGCAATCCACCAAACTAAAGGACCAAATAATACCATCTGCTTTAGCATAATAGTAGCAATTACAATCAATAACACACCAAAGAATAAGCTGAATAGCTGAAAATGAGTAGGATTTATATCTGAAAATATTGAATTGTTGCTTTTATCATCAATTCCACCTGATTCTGGGTTGCATTCAAAAAACTCGCTAAACTCCTCTTTAAATTGCGATTGTCTTCTTAACTTAATTGGAGAAAACCACATTTCGTAGAGTTTCTCCTTTGTAGCAATTTCGAAATAATTATACTGGAAAAAAATCAAAATAACTAAAGCGAAGATATCCAAGATAGATAAGATTAAAAAAGTCCATGACAATACAAACTCTGGAGCTGCTCGTTCTGCCGAAAATAGGGGAATTGCGGTCATGAGCTGTAAGACGATAAATGGAAACATGAATATAATCCAAGCTAGTTTTGGTCCTATGAGGTTATTTTCATAACGAAATACTTCGATATCTTTCTTAGGAATTTCTGTTAACCACGCAAATCCGAGTCTGATTTCATAGAAAAAGAAAAAGTTGCTTGATTTAGAAAATATTCCACGAAACGGGCTTAAAATAAAATAAATTAGCAAACTTATCCCAGTTATTAACATAGGAAGACCAGTAACATAAAACCAAGATGGACCCCCGAGAAAAATGGCGCTTCCAAACTCAACCTCGTGCCCAACATCATCTCCAAAGATGAGATAAGATAAAATACCGTTTGTTATTAAAAGTAATGCAGCTATTAATCTCGTTAGGGCAAAAGAATTGAATTTAATGAAACTTTCGACTGGTTCCCTTAAATCTCGCATTCTTTTAATTGTCAAAGAATTTTCCCGGATATAATAAGGCGTTATATAAAATTTTGAGAGAATTATTCCTCCAAAAATAATAATCATGACATCGATGATTAACGAGAGATTAAAACCGTTAAGTGTAATTTCAAAATCAAAACTTATGAAAGCAAGTAAACAACCTAGAAGAATTATAAAAAGACCAGTTAAAAGAAAAATATATCTTAATAAACGCTTTTTTGGATGTATTATTTTTAATTTTTCAATATCCTCTTCGCTTAAATTATCCATCAAAAATCAAACAATTATATTTTAATTAATAATACATTTTTTGTTTTTATCTTTAATAAAAATTCAATCGCAATCTTTGATTAACAAAAGATGGATTATAGATACTTTCGTGATGGCTTAATTTCATTAACAACAATTCAATTTATTTTTTCTTTTTCATTTCTATTAAGTTCTATATTCCTAAAACCTTACATCGCTTTAGAACCAGAAGATAGAGATTTCATTGTTCTTTTGACTCTTATCAATATGGTATTTAGCGTTTATTACTTAATAGAAGCTATCAAATTTAGGAAAGTTTTTAGGTTGGAAGAAAAGAACATTCGGAACTACGGCATACGGATAGGAATTGTGTCCTTATTATATTTACCTCATATCTTCATTTTTTCTTCGCTCTTGTGGTTCAATTTACATAATTTGCAAATTATGATGATTTGGTTAAGCCTTATAATAGAAAGCCTCTTACTTGGAATTCTCCTTAAAGAAATCTATGATCTTCTTTTTAAAGAAGAGACTGAAAGGAAATTTGAAATAGATCAAAATAGGAAGATCTATTTAGAACGGAAATAAATTAAACAATGTTCTAAAATTCGATTGCATTACATTAAATCTATGACATTATCGTTATGTTATATGAGCTAATTTTTCTATGGCTGTTTCAATCATTTTAAGTTTAGTAGAATATTTCTCCATTAGTTCAGCGAATTTTTCCACATCAATCTCTTTGTTTTCCTTCAAAACTTTCAATTCATTAATAGTTCTTACTATGCCTGCTTTTTTATCTATCAATCTTTCTCGCCTACTATATGGAATTTTTTGTTCTATTTTCTTTTTTTGAAACGATTTGAACCTCTTAATGTTTAAATCCTTAGGTACAAATTTGGTTAAATATATTGTACTTTTTGGAACAAAAGGAGCTAAATTTTCGGGGATAATAATTATTGGCTCAGGATCCTGAATTCTTTTTATTTCCTCATAATCTAAAGGCTCAAATTTGAATTCCTTTATAATAGCTTTGACAACAGATAAATTTAACTCTATATTATCTCTCTCTTCACTCGATAAATCCGAAACACTGTTAATCATTTCATTCCAAATTTCTTCTGACTTTAAGAAGTAGAAGTTAGCTTTTTGCTGTAATTTAACAACTTTATCTCTGTTTATATTAGTAATAGAAGATTCTAGAGACGCTTGGGCTTTAAGTTGGCAAGCTTTACCCATATCGAAATGAAATTGGGCTCGCAATTGTTGTTTTTTCTTTTCTTCGTGCTTTTTCAGATAAAATAATCTTTTTGATAATGAGCTTAACCCTGCATACAATTTCGAAGCGAAGTAAATATTATTAGAATTCTCTTCTTTGAGAGCTGCAATACTTTGTGCTAAAATTCTTGCTTCTTCTGAATTCAATTCAAGATTCTCAGATGAAAGGGTAAAACCTATATCTTGCTGATTTATAGACGCAGCGCTAAAGTAGGCTCCAGTTTTAAAGATCTTACTACACTCCACCATGGCTATTATTGAATCTTCCCAATCCTCGTCTTCTTCAAACTTTTCAGAAATATAAGAATAAGATCGTGCCATTACCCATAATGCCCGCGCACACTCAAACATTAAATCCTTTATTTGTATCTCTCTGTTACTTTCTAGTGGTTCTAGAAACACTGGTGTAATATCTAAATCTTTTAAAATTTTATATTGATCTTCATTTTGATAGTTAATATTTAATGTCTTAGTATATTCCAAAATAAGATTTAAATCGTCCAGATTAAAACTTTCGTCTTCTTTTTTTAAAGCTTCTTCAATTTTTTTTATTTTATAATGCAGATATCTAATTCTTTGCATTACTTCTTCTGTAAAAAAAGGCATTTCTCACACTGAAAGTTTTTTGTTTAAATTTTAGCTAATAACAATAATTCAATCTCATTTTAAAACCATTTTAAAATTATGAAAATTACTATTTTATTAAAAAAATGATCGAACAAAATCTTTTTATTTTTGAGTTTGTTTCTGGAGGTGGTTATAATCAGTTTGACATACCATCATCTTTATTTTGCGAAGGCTTTGCCATGTTGAGAACAATTGTAGAAGATTTTAAAAAAATAGGGTTTAAAATTACTACATTATTAGACGAAAGAATTAGTCAATTCTCACGCTATTTAAATTCAGATAAGGTAAATTATGTTAAACCAGAAGAAGACTTCTTAAAAAAATACATTGAATGCGTAAAAGAATCAACATATTGCTTCGTTATTGCCCCAGAATTTTCAAAAAATCTCTTTAAATTAACACAAATTGTAAAAGATCATAAAAAGAAAATATTAAGTATAGATTTGAATGGTGTTCGGTTAGGAACTTCTAAGTTAGAAACTTACAAATTTTTTAAAGCTAATAATCTAAGCTCCCCTAAATCTTATATAATTCCTTTTAAAGGAGGTCTTATTGATGTGGATTTTATACTTCAAAAATTTGATCAACTCGGTAATTCCGTTATAATCAAACCTGAAGACGGTGCCGGTTCCGAATTGATATTCCACTTTAAGGCTAAAGATCAGATCCTACAGTTTTTTAGAAGACCTAAAGTGAAATTCGGTAGAGTTAGAAATTATATTATTCAAGAATATATTGAAGGTGATGATCTTAGCATCTCTATAATAAACAGAACTAATCCAAAAAAAACTGGAGTAATGGAACAGATAATTCTGAGTATCAATACTCAAAATGTTCAAATTCCAGATCTCAACAATGAATCTCTATATTTGGGCGGTTTCACTCCAGTAGAAAACTATGAAATTTTAAGACACAGATTCGAAAAGATTCTAAAATCAATGGATTTAACGAGTTTCCACGGTTATTTTGGAATAGATTTCATAAAAAAAGCTGATAATTCCATCCATTTTATTGAAATTAACCCAAGATTAACCACATCATATATAGGTATTAGAAATATATTAGATTATAATCCTATTGAATTCTTATTTAATCAATATGAATCTAACTATCAAAAAACAAAATTACCTCCAAAAAAGGTTTCACACTTCACAAGATTAGAGGTGAAATATACTGGAAATAAATCGTTTAAAAAAATTAATAAAGATTTAATTCCTAGTTTAATGAAACAGATTCCAGAAATTGTAACTCCTCCAATTACTTCGCAGAGTTCGAAATTCAACAAGGAATTAGTCTACTCCTGTTTTATCTCAACAAAAGCAAAGAGCATGGTATTATCAAATAGAAGACTCTCTCAAATAAAGACAATTTTTCATAATTTTAATTTTAGCGTAATTAGATAGCAAGTAAAAGGACGATTGAAAATCCTCCATAATGAACTAAGAGTGATACTATTAACGAGTTTTCAATTTTTAATTTCTTATTTACGCTTAAATTGTATGTTAATAACCAAAGAGCCCACACTTGAAATAAAATCATAATTACATTATCTAAAATCTTAACTGAAGCGAAATTGAAAGAGCCCGTAAAGATTAGGATTAAATGTAAACATAAATAGATATCAATAGGGAATAAAATAATAGCAAAAGATATCAAAAATTTCAAAGAATTCTCTTTCTTTTTATAAAAAATTCGACAAATACCCTCGTTAATGAGAAAATAAAAAAACAAATTAC
>JBHLLM010000120.1:0-7973 GCA_048885575.1 Candidatus Hermodarchaeota archaeon | reverse complement strand
ATTAGGTGATGGTTTTACTATGGTTATTACTGAGGATGAGAAAAGGGTTGACAATCCATTTTTAGAAATGCCACATCAACATGCAAGAATATCTTCTGACTGCAAAGCTTTAACACTAATTAATAGATATCCATCTATGGCTCGAATTATTGATCCAGAGATTGAGAAGTTAATTACAGATAAATTGCCTTCACATTTAAAGCTCTCCAGGGGGATAAATCTAGTAACAATTTCGAGGAATTTCTATCCTTCCTTATGTTTTAATCTCATACCAGAGGATGTCTTAGCTAGTATTTTTTTATCTATGAAAGCTGCAATTCTTTATTGCGTTGAAGAAGCAATTGAAAAAGATTTTTACGATATCCCAGTATCCCCTTTTTTCAATATTGGAGTTAAAGTTGGTGGTTCGCAACCTCGCATACATAGTCAGGTATATATTGATTTGAATATGGATGGTCATGGGGGCCGATTAGAAGGTCATCTAGAAGCTTTTAAAGAAATGGGGGATGATTGTCATTTATGTCAAACCACGCATGGAAATAGCGATCGTGTTATCGTAAAGACAAAATTTTGGACATTTTATACTGCAGGGAGCCCTGTGAGAAATTATCACATCCGTTTTCATCCAAATGAACATTTGCGTAGGTTTTCTCAATTAAAAGTTAATCAAATAAACGATCTTGCGATAACACTAAAGATAATATTCCAAGGTTTGGATGATATATCTGTTGATAAAAATCGAAATATCTTATTTAATTGTTGTCCTTTTCACTACAATGCAAACTTTCATTTATTTGGAGACATTATCCCACATGAGATTATAGGTGGAGCTGAAATGGCAGATGATATGAGAGTTGCAAGAAAATTACCTCACATAGCTGCGAGTGAAATTCGAAAAGCGATCGAAAAATATGTTGATAAGTTAGAATGGTAATAGATTTATATCTATTATTCACCTTATAAATAGTGTAAAATTTTTAGAGAGATTAAATTTGAAAGAGTGGTGTGCTATAATACTCGCTGGAGGTAGAGGTAGGAGACTATTACCTCTAACTTCGTTAATTCCTAAGCCATTGGTGAAGGTAACAAATAAACCGATGGTAGATTATTCAATAGCTCACCTTATTTATGCTGATATTAAGCACATTATTCTTGCTTTGGCTTATATGGGCAAAGAATTAAAAGAGTATATAGAAAAAACATGGACTCCCGACAAATTGGGTGATGTTGAGTTAGAATGTGTCATTCAAGAGAGTAACGGTACCGCAGATGCATATAGACTATTATCCAATAAAATAGATTCTAAAAATATTGTTGTAAGTATGGCAGATATCGTTACTAACCTTCCAATGAGAGATTTTATGGATTTTCACTTAATGAAAGGTGGTATAAGCACTATTTCTATGAAAACCAGTGAAAGTCATACAAGCCAGTACGGTGTTGTTCTTCTGGATAATAATAGGAAAATATATCTTTTTTTAGAAAAACCTGCTCCTATGGAACTTTATTTAAGTAGTATGGCTCAAAGAACAGATTTATTTCTACATACAAACGTAATAAATACGGGAATTTATTGTTTTAAAAGTGAAATTGATGAGATATTACAAGAAACCAGCCTAATGGACTTCGGTAGTGAGGTCTTCCCTTATCTTCTTGAAAATTATTATAATTTATATGGTTTTGTAAAGGATTATTATTGGCTTGACTGTGGTAACTCCGAGACTTACTTATGGGCAAATTGGGATTTACTAAGAAAATATTCTTGGCCTATTACTCCTAATGGTGAAGAATACGATGGTGTTTTTCTCATGGGAATTATTAATTCAGGTCAAAATGTAAGCATCGAGAAACCTACTTGTTTTGGGGAATTTGTTGAGCTCTTTAACCGAGTAAAGATTAAACCACTTAGTTCTATTGGAAATTATGTCAGAATAGGTGAAGATACATTAATAGAAAAAAGTGTTATTTGGGATAACGTAGAGATCGGAGCAGGGTGTCATATTGATAACTCTATAATTTGTAATAACTGTAAAATTGGAGATAATGTTGTTTTACATAGCACTATTATAGCACCTAATAGTATAATCAGTGATGATACTCAATTAAGAGATAAAACTCTGGATCTTGGAACTAATGTTTAAAAATTTGTTTCGATGGCTTCTAAAAGTTCATTAACTTGATATTTTGAAATTTTTGCTAATTCTTCGATTCTTTGATAATAATCTAATAATTGATTTAGCTCCTTCTCAATATTAATTTCAACGAATGTAATTCTGTCAATTACAGCAGTTAACCAAATCCACCTGATAAACACGGCAAATTGTTCTGCGTTATACCAAAGAAGGTTATGAAATCTATTTACTTTTAAATAAACTTGTAGTTCAGGATCCCTAAAGAAAGATTGAAAGATCAAATAAAAATTTTTTTCAGAATATGCAACTGAATTGGACCAGTTATGATGAGAAATCATCAATTTTAGAATCGACCCAACATCTTGGTTTTCTTCATCCTCAACTGTAGCTAATTCTGTCAATGTATTTCTTATATACTTTGACAATCGCCACTCATCAAATAAGCTTCGGCTTTTTAATTCATAATTCTTCTCTGAAATTAACTGTCCCAGCTGATGGATAAATATCCAAGAGAAAAGTAGCCCCCATTCAAATTCAGACTTAGGAAGAATTTTGGTTAACGTACTCTTCAAATTAAAAGAGATTTCTAGATGCGTCAACTCTTTTAGCAATCTTAGGGATGTAATTAATTTTGAAAGAATTTCTTTTTCTATTTTAGTTATATCCTCACTAATCGAAGAATATTTCTTGACTTCAATTAAAAATGAATTAAGTTTTTTAGCCATACTTTCAACCATTAATTCCGTTTTTTCTGCTTTTAATAGATTTTTAAAATTGTTGATATTAACCATTTTCTTAAAGGATTCGAGTAAAGGCTGGTAAATTATTTCATGAAGAGTATCTTTGATGTTGTGTACACCTCTTCCCCCTAAAAGATCATACAATTGAGCATAGTGGAAGAATTCGTTATCATTTACTATCTGAAAATCCATAAATAAAAGACATTGAAACGCATGAAGTTCTAAATATAACCCTTTTTCATGAAGTTCTTGATTTCTTCTTATATATTCTAATCCAGTTACATAATCTTTAAAGATGCAATATCCTTCTATAGGTAGTTTTAAGCCTTCTATTAAAGTTTTTTGAGTTTGAAATTTGTCCTCTTTTTGTTTAACGGCAAAACCAACGGAATTTTTGATAAAACCACTTGTTTCTGTATACTTATTATGATAAATAATCAAAACTCGTTCATTATTAAACCTATTTGAATACGCAAACACATCCTCATTTACCGTATTACCACTCCAAAAATCATAGAGTAAAAAGTTATCAGCATTAGCAAATAAATAGCGTTTCTTCATAATAGGAAATATCTTTTTTTCATGTAGTTGGAGAAGTCCTAAATTAACTTTTTCATCCCAATAAGCGCGCCTATACTCCATACCATATTTTTCGTGAAAACCTTCAATCTGACCGTGTCCAAACATCGGTAAACCAGGCATTGTTATCATCATTAAGCAAACGCCAAAATACTTTCCGCTATCCCCGAACTGTTTAATCGCAGTTTCTTCATCCGGATTATTCATGAAATTAACGAATCGTTTAAGTATCTCAGGGTCGAACTGCAATGTATTTTTTAAAACTAGTCGATACATGGCGTTATCTTCGTCTCGGAGCATATTCATAAAAGCAGAATTATACACTCGATGCATTCCTAATGTTCTTACAAAATATCCCTCAAGTAACCAGAAGGCTTCTGCTAGCAGTAAAGTATCTGGATTTTCTTTGTTAATTCTATCTACAACTTCGCGCCAAAATTCTTGTGGCATTAACTTATAAAATTCGTCTTTTGAAATACCGTTTTCTGCCCTCGAGGGAATAGCACCTCCAGTTCCTGGTTCAGGAAACCATAAACGATGATAATGCTTTCTTGTCAGAGTCATAGCTGCGTCAAAACGAATGATAGGAAACAATTTAGAAACATGTAAGATAGTTTGTATAACTGCCTCGCGAACTTGAGGATTTAAAAAGTTCAATTGAGCAGTGTCATTCCAAGGAAAACTAGTTCCATCATTTCCGTGATAGATATATCTTTCTTCTCCTGAACGAAAATCTACATATTTAAATGTAACAGCAGCATCAGTTCTTGAAAAATACTTATCTTCTATGTAAATTCCTTTATTAGGATCACCGGATAAATTTTCTCCTGAATAAGTGTAAGATGGAAAAGGGGAATATGGAAGAGAGATATACCAATCAGGATGCTCCATCACCCATTTCGAAACAATTCCCGTATGGTTTGGGACCATATCGCAAGCGAGACGAATCCCTCTGGACATTGCTCTTTCCTTTAAATCTTTATAAGCATTGTAACCCCCCAAATCATAGGCAATAGTGTAATCATATGTTGAATAAGCACTCGCCTCTGCTTCCGGATTTCCACACCATCTTTTAATAGTTTTGGAGGCTTGACTCCTCTCCCATAAACCAATGAGCCACAAACCAGTAAAACCCCAATCTCTTAGGCGATCTAATTCTTCATCAGGTATTTCATTTAATTTAGATATAGCTTTCTGATATTTTACAGATAATTGATTCATCCATACATATACATTTTTAGCGATCATTACCACATTAGGCATCCATTCTTTATCGAGAGAGTAATTTTCAAGCTCCAAAGCATCATAATCATAAGCTACTGACTTTCCGGGCCCTAAACCTCTCAATAGTTCTTCTTCTCTTATGATATCGATAGCAATTAATATTCTGAATAGAAATTTCCCGACTAAATCACCCCAATTTTCATGAATATATTCCAATTGCTCACGAATAGAATGTGGATATTTGGTAACAGGTTCATTTAGCATTTCTATTAAGTTTAGATTATTAGGACCGAATTTTGTTTTATCACCGAAAAATATTGTAATTTCATCAATAATCTCCCTATATGCAGTTCTTCTCTCAAGGGAATCATCATCAAATAATTCAATAAAAGGTGAATAAGAAGGGTTATTATTCACCAACCATAAGGTTATAAATTCATCAATAATACTGATTTCGTTTCCAATTCCTTGATCTTCATCTTTTAAAAATTCTTCTATACCAACTTCTTCTCGATACACTTTTTCAGGAGGAAAATCTTCTATCAACGAATATATAGCCTCATTCAGTCTTGGAGCTCCAATCCTATCTTTTAAATTGTCAAAAAGTTCCAGGGATATTAATTCATTTTTAGTTTCTTGCTTGTATAAATCTAATAAATATTTTTTTATCTCATACATTAATACTACTCCGTTGAATTCACCGATCCGAATGGCTGTTTCTGGGTAGTTGATTAAATCTCTCTTCTGATTTAATTTCTGTACAAATAATCTAATTAAATGGGTATCCCCGCCAAATTCAATATTTCCTCTATCAGTAAATTTGAAATCATTTAATTCGTATTTAGTTCTTGCATCTCTCGAAATTTTCATAGGGAAAGCTCCTTATTGTTCAAAATCTCATTATTAACTAAATTGGATATAGGATTTTATGATTGATTTTTTTAACGAAAGTTATTTATGTAAAACAAGTTATAATAATTATATTTTACAATTCGAAAATTCCAAATTTTAATGGTTTAATTTGATCTCACGTGTCCAAGATTTAGAAGAACTTAATAAAAAAGGTCGAATAGTAGGAAGGGCCAATTACATTTTTACACCTGAGATTGCAAGCTCAATTGGGTCTATTCATGGAAGTTCATTTAATGTGGATGAAACTGTCGTTATTGGACGAGATTACCATAACGATAGTCGTATGTTAAAGAGAGGATATACTTCAGGAATAATGAGTACTGGAATAAATGTATTAAATCTCTCAGATTGTACCTTTCCTTTATTAGAATTCACAATCAGGCGTTTTGGAGCGAGTGGAGGAGCATATTTCTCGGGAGGACATTTATATAGTGAAGATGTTGGAGTAAGGTTCGCTGATGCTGGGGGAATTGAATTAGCTCCCTTAGAAATACAAAAGATCATTGAATCATTTAATACCTATCCAACCCAAATTAGGCGTGTTGATCCAAGGATGATTGGGCGCATAATCGCCATCCCTCAAACTCAAGATGTATATATAAAATCCTTAGAGCAATTTGTAAATAAAAAACAAATCAAACAAGCTAATTTGAAGGTAGTTGTAGATTGTTCTTTTAGTCCAACCGGAAAAATAACTCCTTTATTAATAAATGAAGTGGGCGTAGAAGTTATTGCGCTTAACACTCACTATCGCGAAAGATCTAAAATACCAGTTCCGAGTGTTAATACAATTAAAAATGCTGCTGATATTGTAAAAGCATCCAACAGTCATTTAGGAGTTTGTTTTGATGTTGATGGCTCACGGATATTAGTACTAGACGAAAATGGGTTAGAGATTAGTTTTGAAGATTTATTAATGCTTTTTATTGCATATGATCAGCGAATTATAAATTCCAAAAATATGCCCGTCATTACAACACCTACAGTATCTCCCGTTGTCAAAAATTTTATTGAAGAAAATGGGCATCCAACAAAACTCGTAGAAAATTATCCAGGTGAACTATCGAGACAAATACGGCAAGAAAGAGCATGCTTTGCTGCCGCAGATTCACTGAAATTCTATTTTCCACATTATGCGCCATTTAGTGATGGTAATTACACATTGCTTAAAATATTAGAAATAATGGCTATTCAAAAAGATTTAATTAGCTCTCTCACTAAAGGCTTCCCTAAGGGTATAAAAGTTAATAAAACTATACCTATTTCTGCTGAAATTATAGAAGGGATGCATAATAGGTTAATTGAATTTGTTGATGAACATAATCTGAAATATCAAGACATTATAAACGAACTAAAAATTATAGATAATGATGTGTATGTCAATATTAAAGTCGCTTTAAATAGAAATGCAATATTACTATCTGCGGAATCAGAAGATAAGAATAAATCAGAGAAAATGATATCAAAACTGGCAAAGATAATTTCCAGCCTATAACAAAGGTATAATTAGCAAAAGTTATTCACTCTAAAACTCAAATTATTCGCAATTTCTTATGGTTAATATAAATTCTCCAACGCTAAATTAATAATGGTCTGGTATTAATTTAAAATAATATGATATTATATTATATATAATTATTAACAAAATTAAAAATAATAATTAAAAGGATGTTTTTATAGTGGCTGTATTTGATATAAATTCAATCATCATTACCGGAACTTTATTCGTTATATTTGGAGTCTTTTTGTTTTTTGATGTTTTTAAAAGAAATGAACGATATGGTTATTTAGCATATATAGTTGCTTTGATACCAGTAGATTTCTTATGGTTTCTTCAATTTGATGTTCTTGGGGTTTATTTAGTTTTATTTATTCTATGGAACCTATGTTTATTGCGGGATTTGTTTGGTGTTGCAAGAAAGAAGGATCCAAAAGAAATTAACGATATAGTTTTATATTTAGCTTTGGGTATTATAATACAGACTATTCTTACAGCGATATTGCCGGTCTCTATTCCCACGATGCAGACTAATACCACGCCATACTGGTTTTTTTATTTTCCAGATATTTACAAATTATCTTCTGGAACTGAGTCATGGTTCCCAAATCTCCAAATTTTATTTGGATTTAGAATTTTGGCGACTATCTTAATTGGTTTGGTAATTGTGCCACTCCTTGTAGATCTTAGGGACGAAGAAGTACCTCTACCCGTCTTTATCATTATAATCGGACTGTTTATTTTCCCTTTTCTATACTTAAGCTACATATGGTTACCCGAAGCAATGGGAGTATTAACTTTTCTTATGAGCGTAATACTATTCATTATTCTGTTAATTATTACTCGAAGCGGTAAAGAAATCAAGAAAAAGAAGTAAAATTATAATTT
>JBHLLM010000119.1:0-7985 GCA_048885575.1 Candidatus Hermodarchaeota archaeon | reverse complement strand
ACGATGGATGATTATTTATTAGATGTAAATAATGGGATTGTATCTATAATAATGAAAAAGAAGAAATAGGAGAGGATATATTAAATATGAGCGGAATTTCAAGTGGTGTTGAAGGAAAGGATAATAAGTTAAGAGTAAAGGATGCTTTTAAAGATGATTCTGGTTTAGGTAGAGTAAGAATCGATCCTGAGGTAGTTAAAAAACTAAAATTTAAAACGGGTGATGCTATAGAAATATATCATCCTATTTCAAAAGCTAAGACAGCAGCATTGTTATTTCCAGGTAAACTAGAAGATAGTGGGACTGGTATCATAAGAATTGATCCCTTTTTAAGACGAAATATAGATGCGAATATTGATGATTATGTAGAAATACGTAAAATTAAAACTGCTTTAGCAGAAAAGGTTATCTTTGCGAGTTTAACAGAATCAATTGTATTCCGTCCTAGACAATTAAATTCATTATTAGAAAATAGAGTTGTTACTAAAGACGACATCTTGAGTTTTTATTCATATAATAAGAAATACGATATGATCGTTATTGATTTCCAACCTAGGATTGATGCCGTGAGAATCCATCTTGGAACAGAGATTAAATTAAGCGAAAAAACTCATAAAGAATTAATAGAAAGAGAAAAAACAAGAGTAAGTTACGAAGATATTGGTGGATTAGCAGATGAAATTCAGAGAATTCGTGAAATGATTGAATTACCCATGAAACATCCAGAGCTTTTTCTACGAATCGGAATTGATCCGCCTAAAGGTGTATTACTGCACGGACCTCCTGGAACGGGAAAAACTTTATTAGCAAGAGCGGTAGCTTTTGAAACTGATGCTCATTTCATAACAATCAGTGGTCCGGAGATTATGAGCAAATTTTACGGCCAAAGCGAACAAAATTTAAGAAATATTTTTGAAGAGGCTAAAAAGAATGCGCCTTCAATAATATTTATAGATGAATTAGATTCAATCGCTCCAAAAAGAGGAGAAGTAACTGGAGAAGTTGAAAGAAGAGTGGTAGCTCAGTTGCTTTCTCTACTCGATGGTTTAGAAGGAAGAGGTGAAATCATTGTAATCGGAGCAACAAATAGAGTTAACGACATCGATATTGCTCTCCGAAGACCGGGTAGATTTGATAAAGAAATCGAAATAGGAGTACCCGACACAGATGGGAGATATGAAATACTACAAATTCACACTCGAGGTATGCCGTTATTCGAGGATGTGGATTTGAGAACGATCGCAGAGCGAACTCACGGATTTGTAGGTGCTGATGTTGAAGCTTTAGCTAAAGAAGCAGCGATGCTAGCTATTAGAGAAGTACTACCAAAAATAGATTTAGACAAACCAATACCTTTCGAGATATTGAATTCAATTCGGATTAGAATGGAGAATTTTACTTCAGCTTTAAATAATATAGAACCTTCAGCTTTAAGAGAAGTAGTTATTTCTCAACCTAAGGAGACTTGGGATGATGTGGGAGGATTAGAGGATGCTAAATTACAATTAAGAGAAATTATTGAGTGGCCTTTAAAGTACCCTGAATTATATAGTCATTTATCGTCAAAACCCCCAAGTGGAATCTTACTCTATGGACCTCCAGGAACTGGAAAAACCTTGTTAGCAAAAGCATTAGCTCACGAAAGCGAAGTTAATTTTATCTCAGTAAAAGGTCCCGAATTCCTATCAAAATGGGTAGGTGAAAGTGAAAAAGCAGTTAGAGAAACTTTTCGGAAGGCGAGATCAGCTGCCCCTTGCATTATATTTTTCGATGAGATCGATGCGATCGCAGGGATGAGGGGTAGATCAGCGAGTTCAGAGGTAACAGATCAAGTGATTTCTCAACTTCTAACAGAAATGGATGGTTTAGAAGATTTAAAAGATGTGATTCTATTAGCTGCTACAAATAGACCTGATATGCTCGATCCAGCTTTGCTAAGATCAGGACGATTTGGTAGACATATTGAAATTTCTATGCCTGATTTCGAAACCAGAAAGGAAATTTTCAAAATTCATCTTAAAAATAAACCCTTAGCTGAAGATGTAAATTATGATAAACTTGCTGAAGCCTTAGAAAATTATACCGGTGCCGACATTCAAGCAATAAGTGAAGAAGCAACATTATTAACAATCCGTAAAAACATTCCAATTGTTAACGAAAAGAAACTCGAATTACAAAATTATAAAGAGCAATTAGAACAATTACAACAAGAAAAAGCATCTATTAAAGACATTAAGGAGTTAGAAGACAAAATTAAAAGCCTACAATCCAAACTCGTAAACAAAATTGAGATTAAGCAAGCAGAATTCGAAGAAGCAATTGATAAAATTATTAAAGGAGCAGACAGAGCTAAAAAAGTTCACGATCAATATTCAAAAGGATCAGAAGATATGTATAGGTAAATAATGGATGTGAGGTCATAAGAAAAATGGGAGAATATATTAGAAAAATGCAATTTATTAGTTTAGATTCGTTATTAGAGATTTTAGGAAATCCAACTAGAAGATTAATATTATCCAAACTATCTAAAGTTCCACATTCCGCTTCAGATTTAGCAAAATCCTTAGGTATCTCTCGACAAGCAATACATAGTCAATTAAATTTACTAATCGATAACAATATTATTGAAGACATAGATCCTGAAGAGAGAAGAGGGGGTAAATTTCGTATTAAAAGTAATCTTTCGGTAAAAATTGACATTACTCCTGATTATTATGACATAAAGTATAATGCAACAGATGCTCCTAATGAGAAGGACTCATTTGAGTTTAGAGACTTGGATTGTTCGGTGAATTATTCAAAAATAAAAACTCCCGACAAAAAAATAAGGTTCCTTGGTGAAGAGATAAGAAATATTGAAAGAGACATGCTAAAAATAGAAAAAAAGCGGAGCGCCTTAATTAATCAGAAAGAATGTCTTATATTGGAATTGAAAAAAATAATGAATAATCAATACAAACAAAAACTAGAAAAAATCTTGAAGGAAGGCGGCGTAGAAGAGAGGAATATAAACAAAAATCTTAATCTTAGCGAAGAAATCTTTTTAACAATGTTTTTTAATCCTGAGAGATATTTTAATAAAATTCGAATTGATGAATTGTTAGATGACATGTTTTTCTCTAATATGGATCGCGATGAGAGAACTGAAAGATTTTTTAAAGTTAAACCGCTCTTACAGGATTTATCTCAATTAATGAATTTTCTTCAAGAAGACGATGATGATTGGTTTTTCGACTTCTAAGCCTCTCAATCATTAACACTCTCGTTTTTTACTAAAATTTTAATTTTTAGATATAGGAGGAAATAAATGAATCTTAAAGATTTTAAGCTTAAAATGCCCGAAATATTTGAAATCGTTAAAAAAGATGCGAGAAAAGTTTTAAGCCAGGATAAAAATTTTTCAGGTCGTGGTGCCCATCGAGCAGGATTGAGTTTAGGGCTAGTTGATATGGGAATGTATCAAGGAGGATTCATAGGTGGAATGCATTTTCATCCTGGAACAGAGATCGTAATGAATAGAAGCCCATTAAGAATTATACTCGAAACTCAACCCTATGAAATTGTCTGGGCGTACACATATCATATCCTTCTTCATGAATATATTCATTCATTAGGTGTAATTGATGAATGGCAATGTAGACGAGACACCCTAAAGGTAAGTAAGGAAATTTTTAAAAAAGCAGATCATCCTGCAATAATTATGGCAGAAGAAGGTATAGGAACCTTTATTTCAGATCTAAAAATAACATATATCCCACCAGATCGAAGACCTGATGGGATGTTAATTGAATATATCACTGGCTTCGATGAAGAAAGCCAAACCTATTTTTCTTAACTTTTTAATTTGATTTATTTAAGAGTTAAAATTAATTAATCTCCGTAATTAAAATTAATTAGAAAAGTTTTAACAAAATATTTGGGAGAATCAATATTACTGAAACTTCAGGAAAGGGCAAAGCAGACCCAGATAAAGAAGAAGAGATCGAGAAAACTTTAGATGTAATTATCGATCAGTTAGTTTTAAATTGGCAATACAAGAATGTTAAGAAAAATTTAACCTACGACATTAAAAAATGTATCGGTTGCAGTTTATGTAAACTTGTATGTCCCGTTGACGCTATAGAACTTGGGCCAATTCCAGAAATTGCCCAAAATATATTGGACGATTCAAATCCAAAACTTTTTATCGATCATGATAAATGTTGTTATTGCATGTTATGTGTCGTGGTTTGCCCGACCGACGCGTTCCACGAAAATATTGAGCCGGAAGGACAAATTGATATGGAAGAATTTCCCACGATCGAGAAATTCTATCAAATCGATTTCAATAAGTGTTCTGAAGATGCGGAAAACGAGATCTGCCAACTATGCTTATCAGTAAGAGAAAGGAATCATATTCAAGAATATTTTAAAATTTCAAAAGAATGTCCTTCTAATTGTTTTTCTATTGATACACCTATCGAGGGAGAGGTAATTATTAAAAAAAATATGTTACATAAATGCGACCCGCAAGGTTGTAAGGCTTGTGTCAATATCTGTCCCGTGGAATCGTTTTACATCCCTAAGAGCGCAGAAGAAGTCTTAAAATACGGTAAAATTGCGTGTAATGAAGATGAATGCTTTTATTGCGGAGCGTGCGAAAATTCTTGCCCTGACGATTTAATTGTTGTTAAAAGGAAAAATGTTCAGATCAGAGATCCTATAAAAAGAGGGCCTTATCCTTGGATTGAAGGTTGGCTTAAAAATATTAAAGAAATAGTGAAAAAAGCTCTTATTGAGGGAAAAGAACAAGTTGAGATTCCCGCTTTAGAAGAACATATTAAGAAAGTTAGGAAGTCCAAAATGGTAGATGTTCCTCAACTCTCTGAGGAGGATAAACAAAAATTAGGTGAGCTTGATGCGAAAATTCAGTCGCTATTGAAAACTTCCAAAATAAGATACTGGATTAAAGATAAAAAAGTTGATAAAATATTAGAGGAGTTAAGAAAGTTTCTTCATCCTTGAAAAAATGAAAAAGAAATTATTAGTTCGCAACAAACCAAGGATTCTAGTTTTCCTACATGGAACCAGTATAATGCATAAGAATGCTTTAGGACTTTCAAGGAAGGAGATAATACAGCAAATTGTAGATAATCTTGACGAATCAATATATGATTTTGCTTCATATATTCCAATAGGTAATGTTATAGAAAAGTTAATCATATGGCAAAAGCAAGGAGCTGAGATATGTTATCTTAGTTCTCACAAATCTCTTGAAAATGTTCAAAAGGACAAAAAGGTTTTAAAAAAATATGGGTTTCCAAAAGGAACCGTATTTTATCGAAAAGAACAAAATTGGAATTTACCCGTTGAAGAAGCTAAACCGGATATACTAATTGAAGATGATTGTGAGAGTATCGGAGGTGAACCTCAAATGACTTATCCTAATCTTAACCTTAAGCTGAAATCTAAAATAGTTTCAATTGTAATTAAAGAATTTGGTGGAATTGATCATCTTCCCAATAATATCGAAGAATTAAAGAAAATCCCATCTTTCTCTTATTAGAATGTAAGATATTAAAAAACTTTCTGAATAACAATTTTATTAAAACTCATCCTAAAATATTTAATAAAATTAATATTAATGATTATGGAGGTGCATTTTAATTACTCAAAAAATTTTCAAAATAGTCGGAACTATTAAAGATGTTAAAGGACATTGCAATGCTAACCATAAAAAAGGCGATAATTTTGATTTAAGTGGTCATAGTGCTAGTGGTTTATGTGGATTTTTCTATCATGATATTTTTCCATCTATTTTAACACTCCAATTTGGTGGCACATTTCCTTGGTCGCAGGATCCGGATGTAGTTGAATTAGAATGTCCAGATCGCTATAATATTGTCAAAATCGAATTAAAAAGGATTAGAGATTAATTTTACTAATAATTTGTGTTATCTAACTTCTTTTTTTTCCTAAAAAGAGGAAATATCAAAGAAAGAAGACTTGGAATAAACATTATAGGTAACATCATTAAAAATAGATTAAGAGAAAGGTTATTATCCCGATTCAAACTAAACAAGATGTAAATAATAGGAACAAATAACCATATACCAAATAATATCCATTTTCTTCTTAAACTGATTAAAGGTTTAAATAATGAATAAATGTTCACTGATATCATATAATAAGGAACAATCTACAGAACAAATCCACAAGTTATAAATAATGAATTTGGTAACCGTGTAAGATAGATTATTTGTCCTATATCACCAAAATTAAGTAATCCTCCTATTAGCAAATAACCAATCGAATTCATAAAAGCCCAAAATCCAAACCAAAAAATTCATGGCTCCACTCTGAAAAATATTTCATTAAAAAGGAAATATGCATTATGCTAGAAAGGAATAAAATTATTCTCACTTCCTTACTATTGGGACCATTATCTCTTTTATTAATCATCTCAAGCAACTCATGGTTCAAATTTAAACAATTTAGACAATTGGAATATCTAAAATAAATACATTTATGTTAAAAAAAATATTTCCTCTCAAACTTGCCTGGTTTACTGGTTGAAAATGTTCTTGTTTATATAATTAAAATTAGAAGAATAATAACTGAAAATTTTTTTTTGAATTTCGAGAACCATGATATTGAAACTAAAAATTAAATCAAATATTAAAACTAAACAGAAGCAAATTTTCGTTTGGATTGAAAAAAATAAAGAATTTCAGGGAGATATTCAACAACTAATCCAGTTTTTTAAAGAACAGATTCAAGTTAAAACAAGATTGGGTTTACATATATATTATAAAATTACTTCAGATAATCCCGCAATAATGTTATCACTTCTTCAAACAATTGAAGAATTAATTCCTGATATTTATTTCAATACAAATGATTCTATTAAAATAGAAGAATTTTCCGAAATCTAAATTTTTTCTTTTAAACCCATTTAATTTTTTTTCACATTCTTTCTTTTTAAATTACTAAAGAAAGAAAAGTAGAAATGTGGGAGAGGGGGGATTCGAACCCCCGACCACCTGGTCCCAAACCAGGAATCATACCAAGCTAGACCACCCTCCCTTTAAAATCGGGGCGGAAATTGATACTTTCTCCTTTCGTAGTGAAAAATAAGATCATAAAATATCAATAATAATGTTTCAAATCTTTTTTCGATTTTTAATTTTTTTATTTCTTAATTCCATCTGATAATAGTTTTTGTTAAATCTAATAAATTAGGTTATATTTACCTTTCTTAGGAAACCACTTTAAATTAACTCTGAAATGACGAGAAAAATATATTTGCAGAAAATTGGAGAAGTTGATCCTGGAATATTGATAATACTTAAAAAGAATTTAAAGTGGTTCTTTAAAGATTATAACATTAAAGTTACTATCCTTCCTGATCAGCTTCCGTTATTAGATTCCGAATATGAATCCGATAAGAGACAATACAATGCGTTAGAAGTTAAAAAAAGGTTAGACATTCATTTTAGAAATAAAAATTATTATCGCATTCTTGGAATTATGGACGAAGATATTTACTCTAAATTTTTACATTTTGTATTTGGTGTAGCTGATCTGCCTAAAAATAACTCTTATGGGAGCGCTTTAATTTCAGTTACTCGCTTAAGAGAAGGATTCTATAGAAGAACTGAAAATATTGCTCAATTTGAGCAAAGAATACATAAAGAAGCAATTCACGAGCTTGGCCACACTTTTGGTTTAGAACATTGCGAGAATCTATGCGTTATGCGCTTTTCAAATTCCTTAGGCGATACCGATAGAAAACCCCACGATTTCTGCCAAAAATGTTTGAAAAAATTAAATAATTACCTAAATAAAGCTGATTAGCCTAATATATATTTTTCTTTGAATTTAAGAAATAATTCTTCGCTAAGTTTCAAAATGTATTTATGTTCCTTTACTATATTTTTCAGTTCATCTGGAATATTTCCAAGACCGAAGTAAGCACCAGCTAAACTCCCCCCTATAGCGCCTAC
>JBHLLM010000118.1:0-7989 GCA_048885575.1 Candidatus Hermodarchaeota archaeon | reverse complement strand
GGATTGACACAACTTCTCCATTGATCTACGGTTTCTCTTGGACCTAAACCTATTAAAAGGTCACCTACTTCAAAAACAAAATCTGATTTAAAGCTATATATCCATTTATTTTCTCTTTTTAACGCAATTATATGAAACCCTCTTTTGTATCTTTGATTTTGTAATTGTCTGTATGTCTTTTCTTTGAAATATGATTCTGTTGAGATACGTTCTCTAACGACTATTTCTGGAGTTTCTTCAATAGCTTTTTGAAGAATTATATGAGGTTCAAAGCCTTCTAAAATATTCTCAGCTAAATGAGCTGCTGCATCAGCAATTAACTCGCATGAGAATATTATACGCATTATTCCTGTTAAGATTTTTGGATTATCAATTAATTTTGTTATACTTAAAAGATCCTTTTCAAAATTTATGTTGAGTCCATCCATTAAAGACTCCATCTCTAATACATCTTCAGCCACTTCATAACTTTTAAAGAATAACGCTGCTAA
This sequence comes from Candidatus Hermodarchaeota archaeon, assembly GCA_048885575.1. Classification (GTDB taxonomy): domain Archaea; phylum Asgardarchaeota; class Lokiarchaeia; order Sigyniarchaeales; family SOKP01; genus SOKP01. The sequence goes on along the minus strand of JBHLLM010000118.1, from coordinate 7,498 downwards.
AGCTAATTCTATCATTGTTTCTGAAATATCTGTAATTAATACATATTGTTTTTTGAGTTCTTCTAAATTTTCGAATACTTCAGGGTTACTTAAATCAAATTCAGATTCTTTTATTGAATCATCAATTTGAAAAGAAAAATCTTCAGTATCAAAAGTTAACTTCTTCAGTTCGTTGATTGGCTCAATTTCTCCTTTTATAATAAGTATATCCCCAGCATGAATTTCATTGTCCTTTGTAAACAACCAGTCATCCTTTCTTTTGATCGCAATTAAATCAACGCCGTATTTCGATCTAAAGTGTATTTCTTTACGATTCATGCCTATAAATTCGCAGTTATCATTGACAGTAATCTTTACAATAGGTTCAGGTACATCATCCCAGAACAATTGCGTAAAATCAGAAATATCACCATTAATATATACAACTCGCGCGATATCTGCAAGAGCATCTGAGATTTTGTCGATAGAGTAACCCATAACAACAATAGGTTCTAAAGCTTTTGCTTCTTTAAATCCTCCTGTTTGAGTTTGAATAATTTGTAAGTTTAATAGAAATGTTAATTCATGGATTCTCTTTTCAATTTTTGATGTCTCATCTGCAATTTCTTTACTACTAAATTTAATGGCACTATATGCAAGATCAATCATCAGGTCGATCTTTTGTTTCATCTCTTTTAAAATATCCTTTAGCGAAATTGGCTGATATTCAAATTTCTTTCTTTTTTCATGTTTTTTAATTTTATTCTCACTCTCGTTTAAGTGATTAGATAAATAATTGGATAAAGATTAAAATTAATAAAGGGGTTAAAAAATCTGCTAATGATGTAATCATGGGAATTAGAAAGTTATTGGGATCCTTTCCTTTTCTAAATATTAATATAGAACCCATAAATAAAACCACGAACATAAATCCAAATAAAATCAAAATAGTAATACTTATTATTGAAATAATTAACAAGGGATTGACGATTTCTATTCCAGTTACACTTCCCAGTATGTATCCTAAGCTTATTAATGCAATAAGGCTTAATAAAATTGTTATCAGCAATCCATAAAAATCTTGTTTTAATCGATCCGAAGATTGAATTTTGGCAGGTATAGTTCCAATATAAAGGTGAGATGTAAGTCGAGAAACAAGAACGGTTGACATATCACCTATTAAAGAATTTAAGGATGGTAAAACTAATAAGATAATAGGAAAACTTGATAATATCATTTTATTATTCGATAAGAGAGTTCCCGAAAAAAGTCCCATAATAGAACTAATGATAACAACAATTATGGATTCTTTGAAGATTTTTTTAAAATAATCCACTTTTATGGCACCCCCAACATAATAATGGTAAGATAGAAGGATATAACAGTAAGAAAATCGTCTACAGCTGTCATTATGGGGTTTACAATATTATTTGGATCTAAACCGCGCTTAAATGCTAAAAAGTTTAAGAAAGTGGAACAAGGAATAGAAAAAGATAAGGTTAACAATATCGAAATAACAGGAATCGCGATTAGCAACCCAATATGAAAAATGTAGAGTTTAATGAACAAAAGGTTAATAAAGAGACTAAAAACTCCAATTGCTAAAGCTGTTAATAACGATAGAATTAAAGTAGCCAGTACATTTTCAAACCATGATTTCTTATTAAACTCACCGATAATAAAATCTCGTGAAGTTCGAGCAATAAAAGGACCGCTTAAATTACCTCTAAGAGATAGTAGGGCTGGTATAATTAAAATTAATAAAAGAAAGCTCTTGAATGAAATTATTAAAAGTGATAACACGATTCCTGCGAGGATATCGCCCACAATGGAAACCATTTCAGATGGAAAGGTTTCTTTAACGATTTTACCTTTAGTATCTCGAGTTTCCATATATCATCATCATCAGATGATTCTAAAGTTAATTTTTCATTCATTATCTTTAATGTTTATTAAGGCTCTAACCTATTTAAAAGTTCCTAAATAAAAGATTTAAAATTTGTTTTAAAAACTTAAATTCCATCAAATAGCTCAATTATTTTATAGGGATTGTTATAAATGTGTGACCATTTTTTAGCAAAATTAGGTGCCCCTAATAAAATACTATATGAAAAAATAAAAAAAATTGAATTTAGAATTATAGATTCTTGATCCTTTTAAATTGAATCATTACTAATGCAATAATACCTACTGATAGAAATATAAGAGTCAGTAATAATGGAAAACCCAGAATAACTCCTTCAGAACCAGTATAGACATATGAAACCGCCATAATGATTGAAATTGGGCCCGTCCCACCGCCTATTGGATATTTTATCGTCAAAGAATTATCTGAATAGTCATAAATAAACATAGAGGCTGCTTCTGGAGGGGCTGCTTCCCATTGGTTGTTACCACTCATGTTCCATGCCCAGAAGGTAAGCTTATATCTATAGAGAAGAAAGGAAACATCAAATTTAATGTAGAAAGTCAGATTTGTTAATCCAGAAGTATTAGTAATTAAAAGATCATTATAATAAAGTACGGTTCCATTCGTAATCGAGGTATTTATGGGGTTATAGTTTAAAATTGCATTTACTAAATCTATTCCTGTGTTATTAGTGATGATTTCAATACGTGAAATAGTTATTTCACTTACAGCATCATTAGGGACAGTAATACTATTAGTTCCCGAAGTAATAGTTTTGTTATACATTGGATAGAGAGTCATATAAGTCCAACTTGTGTCGCCTCCGCCAGGCATATTAAACCAACCTCCCATAAATGTTATCATTCCTGTAGATATATCAATATAGGTATCGTATTTTTTGTCTAATGTCGAATTTCGAAGGCTAACATGATCTGTATCGAATATTCTCTCATCAAATACGCCACTCAACAATTTTAAGAGATCTTCAAGATCTTCTCCTGTAAAACCTAATGGTATAAATAATGGGGGAGAAACACCTCCAAACATTGCATAGGGCGATATCGGCCAATACTTATTAGCTTCTAGGAATAAGTCATCTCCACTACTTACCCAAGTACCTGATGTTTCGTCAAATTCTTCAAATTCGGCAATTATTGCTTTAAAGAATTGCAATTCAGGCTGTCCTGGGATTTTCGTGAAGAATCCACCACTATCTATCTCCCATTGTGTCAAGTTAACAAATTCACCATCAGTGTAGAGAACTGTTGCTCTTCTGTATATTTCTTCATCTTGAGAATTCTGTTTATAATACACAATATCTCCTATTTCTAAGTCCCATTCGATTAAAGTCATATTTTTTATCTCTATATATAGCTGTAGTTCACCCAATTCTTGAACCATATATGATTGAAGTATTCCAGTTGATTTTGCAATAGTTTGTGTTAGTTTGAAGTTACTTGAAGAATTCTTTAGAGTGAATTCAAAATCTCCGTTCTCAACTAATTCAATTTGATCAAAGGGTAACCCCCAAATTTTGAGTGTGTCATTATTCCACATAAATTCAATATCTTCTTTTAGAGTGCCTACAGGAAATAGAAAATTATAAGCACCAGTTGATCCCTCATCAAAATATTGGGGATAAAAGTTATTGGCCATTCCTATTGGAATGTTTCCCTCTGCAATTGTATATTGAGTTCCATCCCAAAGTGATATATTAGCAAAAACTACATTGTAAATCATACTAATATCACCTCCAAAAAAACCATTGTTCGATTTTGGGAGCATCACATCTACTATATCTATAATATCCACTTTGGTATCATAGTAATAATCTCCGGCTTCAAACCAATCATAATATATCGTCTCTCCAACATCAACACCCCATACTAACTCGTCAATAATATTATGATCCAAAACTCTTTGCATTGTAAGATTAATGAGCATAAGTCCTCCCATATTGACAAGAATATATCCTTCAGTATATTCCGCAACACCATCTGTTGGATTGAATTCCATATACATATAATAATCGTCAGTTGAATTCGAAAAAGTAATACTATTATCTCCAATATTTGATGAATAACTATCATACTGATTGTAACCGAACATAGAGAGAGGACCAAAAAAAGACTCGTTGAGAATATCATCTAAAACGTCAACATTTAGGCTAGAACCATTCAATGGAAGAATATAAGGAGCTGCGCTCATTCCTGCGCGAATCTTGTGTTTAATACTATCTGAACTATTATATCCAAAAAGGGCAAACTCTGACGGTGGACTGTAGGGTTTCAATACTCCCTCAGTAACATTATAATAGCATTGCGTAGCGTTAACTTGAGAAAAATAGTTTAACCCTAACCAATCAATTGTTACATTTTCAATAGAGGTTATGTTAAAAATCCAAATATCTTTAAACATCATAGTAATTTCTCCACTTGATTCGTTTGTTAGTATTACCTCAACTTCCCAATAGAGTTCATCACTCACATCTACTCCCCAATGCCAACTATTATTTATGTGATCTTCCGGTACATACGGCCCTGCCTTAACTGATGTAAGGAATCCATTAATATTTAATGTTATAAGTAGAGCAGTAAATAAAATTAATATAGATCGCATTTTATTTTTGATTTTATTCGTAATTTTCAACCCTTTATAGAATTATATTTATTGTTAAAAAATAGTTATTCTATAATATGGGAATCTACTTATAAAAATCCTTGTTTATTAATTATTAAAATAGATTTATTACATTAAAGTCAATGAATAATTCAGTTTAAAATTTAAAGTGTTTTTACCCAATTTGAATCAATCTGGTTTAGAGCATTCTCTACTTCTTTTCGCACATTCCAATTGTCATCCCATAAAGATTTTAATAAAGGTTCTAACGCTTCTTTATTCCCAATTTGACCTAAAGCTTTTGCAGAAGCGATTCTAATTTTTGGATCACTATCTCTTAACATCTCTAGAAAAGGGGAGATATCGCTAATATTTTCAAATTTACCCAACCCTAATGCAATCCAACTTTTAATAAAGAGATCATCATCATTAATTAAGGGTAATAAAACTTCTATACTCTCTTCGGTTCCTAATTTAATTAAAAGCTTAACAACTGCTCGTTTGGTCTTCCAATTTGTAGTATCTAATAAAGGTTTTATGTCATTAATAAGTGTATCATATTTTTTTTTAAACAAAGCTTCGATAGCGATCTCTCGTACTCTATTATCAGGATCGCTTAAAAGTTCTACTAACAGTGATATTTGTTGTTCATTGCCTAGCCTTCCAACTATTTTTGCACATAAGCTTCTTATCTTCCATTCTTTAGCTGTAAGATTATTAAGAACTTGATCTGGAACTTTGCCTTCAGAAATCTGCAAAAGTGATTTATAAGCCATATTCCTGAGTTTGTTATCACTACTCTTGAAAGAATTAATCAAAAAGTCAACTGAATTTTTATCTTTTAATAAACCTAAGAGCTTGATTGCTTCTTTCCTTTCCACTATATTTTTGCTATTTGCAATTTCATAAACCTTTTCATAAGAATTGCATTGAGAAAATATTTGTTCTAATGATTGAAGAGATAATTTACGGATCTCTTTATCCTTATTTTTTAATAACCTTAGGAGGGGGCCAATTGCTCGTTTACTTTTAATAACTCCTAAGGCTTTAATACTTGCTTTTTTAACCTCCTCATCTATATCATCTAATAAATTAGTAATTAAACTTGAATCCTTTGCTTGAATATGTTTCTCTAAAGCTTTAATAGCATTATATCTAACCTCCGGATCAGATTTATGAAGTAAATTTTTTAAACAACTAATTGATTCATCGCTTTGGATTCTACCTAGTATGGTTGGAATTGCTCGTTTAACATGTATATTTCCATTGTCAAAATAATTAATAATAACACTTACATCTCCTAATTTCCCGATATTGACAATTGATTTAGTCACTTCATCTTTAATTTCTAAGGATGGATTACTTAACATTTCTAATAAAGGTTTTAAAGCAGAATGGAACTTATTTTTACCTAACGCAATCACAGCAGCTTTTCTAGCTGTTATGAAATTATCAGTAAGAGCCTCAATTAAAATTGAATTAGAAAATTCTGGTGCGCTGTTCGCTATAATTTCGATTATTTTTACTCGTACTTTCCCATCTGATTCATTTTTATACTGTGTTGCAAAAAATTCAAATCGGATTTATTAATCGAATTACTAAATGAACTTATCATTTCAATTTTATTCTCTGGGACAGTTTCTTTAAGATATTTTTCTTTAAATTCTTGAAATTCCATTTTTCTAATCCTCAATCATTCCTTGAACCAAAATAAATATCTAACTATAGAATCGAGTTCTTATTTTTATTTTTAAGTAAACCGGAAGATTGAAATTAAAATTAAATTCTTTCTTATCATATTGAACCTTGATCATGAAATTTATTCCTTATGAATCTAGATTTAAAGCTGGCGAACTTCTGGCTAGCTTTGTTTTGAATCAAAATCCTTCAATGAAGAAAATTATTGAGGATGAAAATGAAAAGGTCCATTTATTTGCGATTCCTAATGGTGGTGTACCAGTTGCAGAGGGATTCTGTAACGAACTTAGTGTTGGTTTTGATGTATTAATTGTAAGAAAAATTAAGATTCCTTATAATACTGAGGCAGGATTTGGTTCGGTTACTACAGATGGAACAATTTTAATTAATGAAGCTCTCTTATCTCAATTGAATCTCTCGGAAAGTTCAATAAAGAGTTCTATAGAAACGACTAAAAGGGAAATTAGCGAAAGAATCAAATTTTACAATAAAACAATGAATAAAGAATCTTCCTATAAATCTTTTATAAATAATAATTATATCTTTATAGTAGATGATGGATTAGCTTCCGGTTTTACTATGTTAGCAGCAATTAAAATGATAAAAAAATATAAACCAAAACAATTATATGTAGGAGTCCCTACAGCACCATTCCATACAGTAAACCGTATTCAACACGAAATAGATGAGATTTATTGTCCAAATATAAGGAAAGCATCGTGGTTTGCCGTAGCTGATGCGTATAAACATTGGTATGATGTTCCAGAAAGTGAAGTTTTAGATATAATTAAGAAATCAAAATTTTATTTGGGAAACTAATTTTGATTTGTATTATAAAAGAAAAGTAAAAAAAATAGAAATTTACGAACTGACCAAATTAAACAGTATCGTAGAATGAGGGATGTAAAATTGATCTTTCACCTTTATTACAACAGTATGAAAATATTCAGCTAAACCTAGAAAACCTCTAATTACAGATTCATCCTCTTCGAACTTAAAAACAACTCTCGCAATGGCTGCGCTTGTACTAAATGTAGCTTTTTCATACACCCTTTCATCGATCAACGGAATTTTTAATTCGTTAACGATTTCATAGACTCTTTTTATAAAAAGTTCGCGTTTTGGCATACTTTAACACCTATTAGTATTGAGATATAATTATTAAAGATACAAATGAAATATGATATATAATATATTAGATTTGACCCTTTTAATTGTTTTTTTTTGAGAAATTTTAAATTTTTTAAAACTTATTTGCCTAAGTTAAAATCTAAGATGCGATGCAAGTATTAT
>JBHLLM010000117.1:0-8006 GCA_048885575.1 Candidatus Hermodarchaeota archaeon | reverse complement strand
TAGTTTTGAAATGGCGGCTCAATTCTACGAAAAATGTGAACAAATCTCTCAATTATTAGTACAATTGGAGAGAGAAGTAGAAACAGCTAGTATTGAAGAGTTCAGAAATAAGAAAAATGAGTGTTTAAAAAAAATTAATAATAAATAATTTTAAGGTAACCAAATCTGAAAAAAATTCTAGAAACTTTATATAACTTATAATTGAAGTTTTGACTATAAGTAAATATGGAGAATCAATTCAGAAGTACGAATTGAAAATTAATATTTTTCTTTTAATGATGAAACCCTTCTCCCTTCTAATTAAACCTGCATCCGCTGATTGTAATCTACGATGTAAATACTGTTTTTATATAGATCATTTAGAAAACCAAGAATCAGCACCAAGAATGTCCGAGGAAACTCTCGAAAATATGATTAAAAGTTATATGAGCACTAACCAGAATAAACAATACTCATTTGGATGGCAAGGTGGAGAACCAACTATAATGGGGTTGAAGTTCTTCCAAAAAGCAGTCGAATTACAGATGAAATATGCTCCTCCAGGGTCATCAATAAGTAATGGTTTACAAACTAACGGCACTCTCATAACGGATAACTTAGCTAAATTTTTAGGAGAATATAAATTCTTACTAGGAGTAAGCTTAGACGGTCCCAAGGAAATTCACGATCATTATAGAACAACAATAAATATGAATCCTACTCATGATCGAGTAATGAAGGGAATCGGATTTCTAAGAAAACATAATATTGAATTCAATATTTTAACTCTAGTTCACAATGTCAATGTAAAAAAGGCAAAAGAGATCTATAATTATCTTCGGGATAACCAATTTTATTTCCATCAGTATATTCCCTGTGTTGAGTTTGATGAGAAAGGCAGTCTCAAACCATATTCAATAACTGGAAAGGAGTGGGGATTATTTCTCACAGAGATATTTAATGAATGGGTAAAAAGGGATGTTAATAAAGTTTCCATCCGATTATTTGATTCTGTAATGGAGTATTTAGTATTTGGTCGGTATAATGTTTGCTACATGCAGGACAGTTGTATTCAATATTTTGTTGTAGAACATGATGGAGGAGTTTATCCGTGTGATTTCTTTGTTCGGAATAACCTTCTATTAGGAAATATTAATCGTGATTCATGGGAGGAACTATTGAATTCTCAAACTTATCAAGTTTTTGGATCTCAAAAATCAAATTGGAACGAAAAATGCAATTTATGCCCATATCTTAGTCTTTGTCATGGTGATTGCCAAAAATTTCGCTATGGGGCGCTAAGCACTGCCAAAAAGTTAAGTAGTTTATGTCAAGGTTGGAAAATCTTTTACACAAAGACACTGCCTCGATTTAAAACCATTGCTGATAATATCAAGAAAGAAAACAATATTACTGAGCCCTACCTATTTAAATTTCCCAAATTTGGGAGAAATATATTATGCCTTTGTGGTAGTGGGAAAAAATTTAAGAATTGTTGTGGTATTCACAGAAATAATTGAACTTAACGAGATCTCTTAATTTTGAACAACTCTACAAGTGATTTTATTTTCGTTCTAATAACATAAACGATAGTTTTAACACAAACTATTTCAGTTATACAACTTTTAGATAACACACATTAAAATCACTATCATAATGAGTATTAATACAACTCCGCGTGAGTTGCGTGGAAAACGATTGTTTGGATATTCTCTTGGAGATTTAGGATTTACTCTACCTAATATGTTTACAGAAGTATTTATATTCCAATACTATGTCTATACAATAAATTTGAATGCTCTTTTGGTGTCAATTGGAGTCACCACACAATTGATCATCGGTGCCATCACTGCAATTATTTTTGGTGTCATTATTGATAATAAAAATCCAGGAAAATTAGGAAAAAGGCGTCCTTTTTTACTAATTGGTTTACCTGTGTGGTTTATTACAACGATTTTGATATGGTTTCCACCTCTTTGCCCCCAAGATAATTCTTTGTATTTACCTACTGCTTTTTTTTTCTGGATTATGGCGACAGTGAGATCAATCTTTCGATCACTTATATTAAATGTATATAATTCTATGCTTCCAGAACAATCACAAACGCTAAAAAATCGAGAGAGAGTTGCCTCAATTCGATCTGCATTTTCAATTCTCGCCTCAGTTTTAGCTATGTTCCTTCCTTTATTTGTTCACAGTTTATTAAGCGATCCTGCACATGTTAAATGGTGGGAGCTATCTGGAAAAATAATGTTATTATATATTCCTTTGGTAGGAATATTATTTACTATTTTTGGATTAATCACTGTAATAATAATCTTTTTTTCAGTAGATGAAAGATTTCACAATAGAAATTCTAATTTGAGCAATCAGAAAACCACAATAACAGAAGCATTTAAACGCATGTCAATTCCTATCAAAGATAGAAATTTTATTAAGCTGATCTTGGCAGGATTTTCTATTTGGATTAGCGGTAAAATCGTCGCGTTATTAGTGTTCCCTTTCCAGACTTATTTAATGCAATTTCAATCGTCAGAGTTTTTCATTTATATTCTAATATCTATTTTTGGGAAATTTGGGTGGTTTTTTGTATGGAAAAAGATTCTTAAGAGAAATCATATTGTTAATTCATATTCGATTTGTATATTATTGGCAGTTTTAACTTCCTTTATAGATGTCTTTTTCTTAATTAATGGACTTCCATATGGCATCAAATTAACATTGTATATAGTTTCATGGAGTACAGTTCTTGGATCTATGTATGCATATCCTTTGTTTTCCATGCCGATAATGGCTTCACTTGTTCATGAGACTGCTGAACATGATAAATTGTTTAATGTTGATGAGGCAATGGCGAAAATTTCTGGATCTTATTATGGTTTAGAATCATTCGCGCGAGCATTGGGTCCTGCTGTTGCTTCATTAATTGTTGGTGGCTTTCTTTCTGGTCCCAACGAAGAAAATCCATATGTAATTATCTTCTTATTCACTTCTTTGGGCATCTTTTATCTCATCGCATTTCTATTTGTAAAAAGAATCACACTCTCCAAGGATTCTTATTATAACAAGCAAATCATGGAAAAAGATAAGATACATTAGAAAAACATTAAAATTTTGATTGAATTCTTTTTTTGGTATTGAAAATAAATTTAAATATCTCAAAATCAAATATATTCACATCAATAGTAATTCAATTGAAAAAAAGAGGTTATGAAAAATGGTAGTACCTAAATGGTATGTTGACGATAATAAACCATGGTTTAAGAAATACCAAGAAGGCGTTCCAAAACATCCAGAATTTCCAGTAATTAGCTTAGGTGATTGGTTCGATCAAAAAACTGAGGAGTTTGCTAAGAATAAGGCTATTTATTTTTCAAAAACATTCATGAATTATCGAGTATTGCGTAAGTACACGGATTCTCTTGCCACATCATTATTTCGAATGGGAATAAAGAAGGGTGATGTTATTGCTATTTTATTACCAAATTGCTTTCAATATACAATCACTTATTTTGCTGCTGTTAAACTAGGAGGGATCGTAATCCCAATTAATCCAACCTACAAACCTATAGAAATACTTCATGTTCTAGAACAAGTCAAACCAAAAGGACTTGTATGTATGGATGTTATGTATGGTTTAATTAAACCTATACAGGAAAAATACAAGTTTGATTTTGTTATTTCGACATGTATAGTCGATTTAGCAGCTATTCCTCCCGCCGTTAAAGAGCAATTGATTGCAGATGGAACAATACCTAAAGGAGAAGTACCTGGAGCTATTGAATTTTTAGATGTATCTCAAAAACGGGGTGAAATCGATATTCCCAAAGTAGAAATTGATCCATTAAAAGATACAGCAGTTTACTTGATGACTGGTGGAACTACAGGAGTTCCCAAACCCGCGATTATCACTCACTATAATGCCGTTACTAACGCGAAACAAAATGTTATGTGGATGCCGGATGCAAAACATCCTATGGCATGTGTTGGTATTTTACCTATGTTCCACGCTTTTGGAATGACAATTGTTCAAAATGTGGTAATAGAGGGAGGAGACTTTAATATACTATACGCAAAAAGAGAACTCGACTTAAAAGAAGTTGTCGATATGATTGTAGAGGTTGGTCCTGAGGGGGGTGTTATTCTTCCCGGAGTTGAAAATCTTTTCATCGGCTTAACCCGTTACTTAAAAGCAAATCCTGAACCTAAATTGGAAAATATGTTTCGATTATGTGTAAGTGGTGCAGGACCGCTTCATAAACCGGTAAAAGATGCATTTGAAGCGGTTACTAATGGAAAACTTGTTGAGGCTTATGGACTTACTGAATGCACAACTGCCGTAAGTGTTGGTCCATTTGATGGGACAGACACTCCAGGCACTATTGGGTTACCACTTCCAGGCACCGATTGGGCTATATTTGATCCAGAAGACTTCAGTAAAGGACCATTAGAAGGTTATGGAATCGATTTTACAGGAGAGGTATGTGTTTGTGGTCCACAAGTAATGAAAGGTTATTTAAATAGACCTGAAGACACAATGGAAAACTTAAAGGAGTGGGACGGCCGTATTTGGTGTCTAACGGGAGATATTGGATATATGGACGAGTATGGGCAGATGGTTATCAGAGATAGAAAAAAGCAAATGATAAAGTATAAAGGATATTCCGTGTTTCCAAAAGAAGTCGAAGAACTTTTAGGTTCTCATCCTGATGTAATGGAAGTAGCTGTTGCCGGTTTACCAGATGAAGAAACGGGAGAACTTGTAAAAGCATGGGTGCAATTAAAAGATGAATCAGCTGGTAAAATTACTGCTGACGAGTTGATCGCTTGGAGTAAAGAAAATATTACTCATTACAAATGTCCCAAAATTATAGACATAATAGAAGAGATTCCCAAATCCATGGTTGGAAAAGTTCAGAGAAGGCAACTTCAGATTGAAGATCCAATATGGAAAGCTAAATATGGGGATACTCAATAAATTTAATTTTTTATTTTTTGAAGATAGCATTCCTAGTAAAATTATATTTTTTCCCATATTTCTTAAAAATCTTAGTTCCTCCTCCCTCTTGCAAAATTTTTATTGTTGATTCTGAATCAATGATATTCAAACCTCCAACAATATTCACACCTTCATCAAATAAAATGTCAGGCAAAAAACTTACACTTGGTCCTACTACAATAATAGTCTTCGCATTATTCTTAAACACTGACAAGATCGTTTCTAACGTATCGTTGATCAATGTTGTACCTGAACAAAATAAGATATCGGTTTCTAATTCACTCTCTTTCAATTCGTTAATATCCTTCAGTATAGGTATGTCATGATAAGACGGGGCAACCAAAGGGTTATGCTCAATTATACGGATAAGTCTTGTCATGTTCAATAAGCTTTTAATCATAGGTTTCATGAAACCAATAAATAATATCCTTGTTTGTTTGTTAATCTTTAAAAAGTCTATTAGATCTTCTCTAATCTCTTTATATGGATTTTTAATTGCTAATATATGTTGAGAAGCAGCATTTAGGGTGGCGATACCGATAACTTTTTCTAGACTAAAACCTTGATACGACCAATTCATTAACTCTCTAAAAGATTTATTAGTTAAGCTTCCTGCAAATTCGATTTTAGTACAATCAATAGATTGTAAAATGCTAGGTAATGTAGAAGCTAACCCTAAGAAAGGATCATACGCATAAGCTAATAATTCAACTCCAGTATATCCTAATCCTATGACTACCTTGCTTACTTTTGGAGGAATAATTTTTTGATATTTGTAAATATGTTCCAAGAGTTTTACGGTTTTTTCTAGTATCATTTCTAACCTAATTCTATGCACGAAACATTAAAAAAGTATGGTAGATACCCTATCAAAGTTAATTAACATTATTTAAAGATTAAAGCGATTGAAATGGAACACATCATAATTCAAAACGAGATAATTGGTCAAATTAGAGCTAAATTGCTCACTAAAAAAAACCCAGAAACTTGCAAAGCGATATGGGATAATCTACCTTTCAGCCTAAACTTGGCAAGATGGGGCGAGGAATTGTACGGAGAAATACCTGTTGCCATTGGTAGAGAAAATGCTCAAGTTGATTGTGAAGTTGGAGATATTGGATACTGGCCTGATGGGAATGGATTTTGCATCTTCTTTGGTCCTACACCAGCAAGTAAAGATGAAAAACCAAGAGCAGCATCACCAGTCAATATTTTTGCCAAAATTGAAGGAGATGCAAAAATTTTTAACCAATTTTCGTCGTTTAAAGGAAATGTCGAGAGAGATTAATTAAATGAATTTAATTGGATTTAACCTTAAGTTCTGAAAATCTTCATTAATGGATGTTCACTTGTTAATGGGCGTATTCTAAACTCCTGTCTTGCATTAAATGCAACATAAGCATCAGCTAATGAACTCGTGAAAAAAGCCTCTTTTGATTGATCAATTGGTCCATATAGTAGAAAATCTGCTCCATAAGCTATAGGAAATGAGTTGGCAACAGCGTTTGCAAGAGACTGCTTTTTAGAAGATAAATTACTCATTTCAGTCCACCTAGCGACGGCATTGTGTACACCCGCTCCTGTTGGAATTCCATATTTATCTTTTACCATGTGGATGGCTTTACTGATAGGACCTATGTCTGGTTTATCGATAACTGTTGTATCCACTATTGGTTTCGTGATTCCTGCTTCTTGCGCAACGCTAATAAGATCGTCCATAACCTCCAGTCTCCCTGCTATGTTAGGTTTTGTAGTGTTTAATGTAAGTAAAATCGCAGACTCGATACCAGACTCATTTATTGTCGCTATTTCATCTTCTTTAGCATGTGGTATGATTGAATTGTAAACAACCCTCGAAGATAATCCAACATCCATAGTATATTTAGCTCCGATCATTTTTATTTCAGCAGTAGTTCCATCTATCGCGAATGGACCATCGCTATTGTGAGCTACAAAATCAATAAACTTCTCAAAAGCATCAGGCCACGAACAACATACATCCAGAATTGTTGGGTTGCCTGTTTGATCTGACAGCTCTTCCGTAGTTTTGATAAGTTGTTGTGCTTTTTCTTTGTCAAACTCACCTTTCTTTGCATCTTTGACTATATCATGTCCATCATAGAATATACTGCCAAACAATACAGTTGGTAATTGCCCAGGCTGACCTCCTAATTTCACCCCGGCTACATCATAGATTTTCTGCTCTTTCTCGTATTTAAACATTAACCTCAGGCTTTTATATATTAATTATGTTAAAAAAAAAGTAAAATATTAATTGATTTACTCTTCATAATCTGGTGCTTTTCCTTCAGAAACGGCTTCTTTGTGCCACTCTTTATATGGTATGTATTCAGGCGGCGAGTACTCAATATCATCTAAATTTTCGGCTATTGGATATTTCCCATAAATCCTTACGGCATTTGTAAAAGTGTGTACATTCAATGGCGGTGTATCAACTGGTACCTGAACGAGCATAAAGTTCATGCTTCCCTCTCTGCCAAGATTGTCAATGATTTTTTTGACATAATCGATAATAGCTTGAGGTGAAGCATCCCTTATGAAGTTAGCACTACAATTAACAATTATCGGTGGTCTCCACTTTTTTGTAGTATTTTCTTCGATGTATTCCTTCATCAAATCAATGGACCAAAGTTGAGTTTGTCCCATTCCCATAAATAAACTTGGTCTACCTAGATAAGACATTCCCATATGGTACCAGCACCATTTCATAAACTCGGGATCAAATCGATCTGGATTTTCTTCGCAATAATCTCCGGCGCCTGCGGCAACTACTCTTAGCTTTTTCTTCTTAGCTTGTTCAACAAAGTATTTATAACATGGAAAGATAAATTCCTCAAGTATCATCTTATTAGTATTCGGTACTGCCGCCCAAGCATCAGGAGCGGTGTAATTTTTAAATCCTGTTTCCTTTTTGAGAAGTTCCATAAAGGGTACTAATACTTCATCAACACTCCATGTTAAAAGTCTATGAATAAACTCTGGATTCTTCTTAATATTTCGTATCACT
>JBHLLM010000116.1:4648-8063 GCA_048885575.1 Candidatus Hermodarchaeota archaeon | reverse complement strand
TACCATCTGGTTGGATCCAAAACCAGAAAATCTAATTAAATCTATCCAAACTAAGCTTCTGGAAATCGTTCCCGATTGTAATGATGTTAATTTACATAAAATCGGTTTTATCCCGCATTTAAGTGTAGGACAAATTGATGGAAAAGGCAATCTTAATGCAATCTTAAAAAACCTTCAGAATAATTGGAAGCCTTTAAAATTTAAAATAAATTCCGTTTATTTTATCGCGAGGGAGGGCGAAAAATTATCTCAATTTAAAATAAAAAAAGAAATCTCTTTAAAATAAGAAAGCAATAAAAAAATAACGCTATTTTTAATTTGTCTTAGATTTATACACTGATTCTGCTATCTTCTGAAAAACTATCTTGATATTTTCTCCAGTAAGAGCTGAAGTTTCGAAATAAGGAGCGTTTAGTTTTTCGCTTAAATGTTCAGCCATTGGTCGAATTATTTTCCTTTCTTCTTTTAAATCTACTTTATTCCCGATTAAAATTCTTGGTACTCCACTAAGTCCGTATTTTACTGCAGAATTGTACCAATTATTAACATTACTAAATGTACTTGAACGCGAAACATCAAAAACTAAAATCATTCCATCTGCCCCGTTGTAATATGGGCGATGAAGCATATAGAATTGAGGTTGTCCGGCGATATCCCAAAACATTAGAGTCACTGTAATGCCTTTATCCTCTAATTCAATTGGTTCTTTTAATATTGAAACACCAATGGTCGGTAAGTATTTTTCCTCAAATCGATTCTTAGCAAATTTCGCAAGAAGGCTCGTTTTCCCAACTGCAGGGTCACCAATTACGATGACCTTATAAATCATTTCAGTTTTCCCTTTAAAAACGATATCTCCTTCTTTTTTCTCGTTATTACTCATATGATTTTCGATCGTTTGTATTTTTAAATTACTTTCGTTATATTAAATATGAACTTCTTATTTATATTTCTTAACAATTTGCTTATATAATTGTACTATTTTACGAGATTTCGGAAATTCTAGAAATTCACGAAATTCTTAATTTTTTTAGTTAAAAAGATTTAATCTTTAATCATTAACTTATTAATCCAATTAGGGATATTCTCCATAATTTCAACTTTTATAGTTTTTGAAGTCGAATTTTGCTCGTTCATCAAGTCATCCAACGAAATAGCAGAATCTAATCTGGCAATTATTGGCAGAAATTGATTTAACATTCTATGACCTCCCGTGAATTCGAATATATCAACTCTAAGTTGCTCAAGAATATTTTTAACAGTTCGGGGATCATCAATGTTTTCTAATTTTGCTTCAAGATCGTTAAATTGATTTATGATAAAGTCTTTCCTGTCTGTTACTGATTGATCTCTTTCAACCGTATTTTCAACTTCTATTTTTTTTAAAGGAGCAGTGGGTCTATTCAAAATTAGCGATTTAATCGTATTTAATTCATCTTCAATGCGCTTTTGATTTTGGATGACATTACTCAATTGAGGTATCAAACCTTTGATTTGAATTGTAGTTTTATTTAAATCATCGACCATATCAGTTAATTGGGTGATCTTCAAGTTAGTTTGTCCCATTTTAGTAATGATATCCAGCCCAAATTTTTCTAATATTGAAGAAAAAGAGCCCATTTTTTTGTCAAGCTGTTTTAGGGAATTAGATAAATCTTCTGTATTCGAATCCATTGATTTCACTTTGAGGTATTAAATTTACTTATTCCTAAAAATAAAGTTTTTTTGCTACATTTAAGGAGAATATTATAAAAGATCAATTTTTTATTCTTTTTATAAATAAATAAATAAAGCATAAAAATATAAATCCAAGTTTTTTGGGTTAATTTTTTTCACTAATCAAATTTCTGTGATCACCTTGATTCAATATATCAATATTCTCACCCGTGATGGTAAATCATTATTATTCCAAAACTATGGTAGCTCTGATGTCGATAGGGATTTATTAGCAGGATTTTTAAGTGCTTTTTCGGGTTTCATGAAGGAGATAAGTAGGAGCGACATCAAATCTACAGCTACAGATGAATTCAAATATTATTATACCATTATTGATGAGATTATCATTGTTGTGTGTACCGATCTTAGTGATGATGATGCAGTCATTGACTCAAAAATTACAACTATAAGAGTAAAATTTATAGAACAATATGGGAAAATATTAAAGAGTGGTGAATGGACAGGAAATCGTAGTATCTTTACAGAATTTAAAAGAGAAATCGATGATATTATTCTGGGTTCTATCAAAGTATGTATAATCGGTCTTGGAGGTGTTGGTAAAACTACACTCCTACACTTAATCTGTGGAGTAGATGTAAACTTGGAGTATCAACCAACCATAAATGTGGATATCACAAAATATGATGGAACAGAGATAGGAGTAGACCGTTCCATCGTGTTGTGGGATTTTGCGGGTCAATCAAATTTTAGGGCTCTCTGGCCTAGTTTACTCGATAATACCGATATAGCTCTTTTAGTGCTGGATTCTAGTTGGGAGACTTTAAATCCCACGAAAGATATAATTCGCGATATTTTAGATAAGCAATATAAGGATACTTTGGTTATTGGAATTGCAAACAAACAAGATATACCCAATAAGCTGACTCCTAAATTCTGTGAAAAAATGTTGTCTGAAATAGAAAGAGATCCTCCCATAAAAGTACACGGTATGGTTGCAATTAATCCAGCATATCGAGAGACGATACTCGCGATTTTAAGGGATGCAATAAACAGAATTTACCACTAGTTTGAAACCTAAATAGAAACTTAATGAAAGCATAAAAAATTTAAGAATTTCGTAATTATTGCTTATTATTTGATATTTTATTATTCTGATGAAATTGATTGATTTTGTAATAGAGGAAATCTCATTTATTGAGAATGGTTCATACAAAACATTGAGATTACCAAAATTAACTAAAGAAGAGAAATTTTTAATTGATCCAATTATTGCTCCAACCTCTGGTTTAAGAATCAAAATTCTAGATCAATTTGGAGAAAGAGACGAGAATAGGCTAATTCTGACAACCAGAAAGCTTTTCCTATTTCTCCGAGTATTTAAAGCTATTAGTAAACAATATAAAGAGATGAAAAAGGGTAAAAACCTTAAAATATTCATAGGTACAGATGATAGACCTACTAACAATATTTTATTACAGTATTGCTCCCAGATTTTTGCTTATGAAGGATATGAAATTTATCATCAAGAGGACATACCTGGAGAATCTAAGATTTCTTCTCCTTATGGAGCTGCATCAGTTGCTTTATTAAAAGAAATCAATTTAATCATTATTTTAACTGCTTCTCATAACGATTTGTCATGGAATGGAATTAAATTTTATATCGATGATCCAATGCCAATGTCTGGAGATTTATTTAAAGAAATTTCCAATAAAGCATTGAATATTAAAAAGATTGA
>JBHLLM010000116.1:0-4548 GCA_048885575.1 Candidatus Hermodarchaeota archaeon | reverse complement strand
AGTAGAAAAGTCAAAAGTAGATAATGCTATTCTGTATTTTGAAGATGAAAATAGACAATTGAAAAAAATCAATAACGCAGAACCTTTAAACCGAAGATTATTTGACCTAATTCAAAAAGATAACTTATTTAGTGAAGATTTTTTAATCGCGATGTGGGAAGAATCAGGGGGTCATACATTAAATGTTTTAAATACCGTCGGAGTTAAAAAATTGGACGGATTTTGCTTTAATTCTGAGTTCCCAATTATTGCAGATAAATATCCTGTACCTGCTCTAGTGTTAATAACAGAACTTATTGCTCGAGGGCATCAAATCTCAAAATCAATTGATTGGTCAATTAAAGGGATAAATAGAACTATTCCAGCTATAGACAAACAAAAAATTAAAATCATGAATAATTTCGCAAAAAATGACAATAAAACTATTTTTATTAACGATAAAGAGTATAAAGTGAATGCATTATCAGATAACATTAATAATATAGATATATTTCAGTTAAAAAGCAAAAACTCGACACTTTATTTTAGACCAAGCGGTACTGGCCCAGAAGTACGATTTTATATTTTTGGTAATCGCAATACTCATTTAGAAGAATTAAAAGCAGTGCAAGATTATATAAAAATACATTATTCTTAGATCTTGAAATATTCAAAATAACACTTAGAATCTCATTATTATGAAAGATGAAAGAAAAAAACTATGGGAACCTTCTAAAGAATGGATAAAAAATGCGAATGTAACCCATTTTATTGAATTCGTAAATAAGGAATATAGAAAGGATATACAAGGTGGAAAAGACCTATATAAATTTTCTGTAGATAATATTGAAGACTTCTGGGATGCAATGTGGAAATTTTCTGATATAATCGCATCTAGACCATATGATAAAGTAGTTGAGGATTTAAGTGTATTTCCTGGTACTAAATGGTTTCCCGGTGCTCTTTTAAACTTTGCAGAAAATCTATTAAAGTACAAGGACGATCAGTTAGCTTTTATATTTCAAGGAGAAACTAAATTAGCAAAACAAATTACCTACAAAGAATTACACAAAATGGTTGCTCGTTTATCAAAATCTCTTAAAAATTTGGGTGTTAATATAGGTGATCGAGTAGTTTCTTATATCCCAAACTTAATTGAAACACCTATTGCTATGTTAGCAGCAACAGCGATTGGAGCAACTTGGGCGTCCTGTGGTGCTGAATTACAACCTAAAGCCGTTATAGATCGATTTAGCCAAATCGAGCCTAAAGTCTTGTTTACTGTTGATGGCTACTTTTATAGAGACAAAGAATTTAACATCATATCAAATGTGAAAGCTGTGGTTGATGCAATTCCATCGATTGAAAAAGTTATTGTTGTTCCTTATATTTCCCAAGGGAAACCCGATATTAGCAGCGTTCCTAATGCTGTCCACTGGGACGATTTTGTGTCCAAAGAAGAGGAATGTCTACTTGAATTTGAACAATTACCCTTTGACCATCCTGTATATGTTATGTTCTCTTCCGGAACAACAGGAGCGCCAAAATGTCTTGTTCAAAGTGCTGGTGGAGTCTTAATTAATCATTTAAAGGAACTTATCCTCTCAACTGATTGTAAAAGAAGCGATGTACTTAATTATATTACTGCACCATCATGGATGATGTGGAATTGGCTTATTAGTGGGTTAGCAGTAGGGTGTACCATATTTCTTTACGATGGAAATCCTCTTTATCCTGATCCAATGAGATTTTTTGAATTAATAGAAAAACACAAAATTTCTATTTTTGGAACCAGTGCTGCATACATCCATTATTTAATGGGGCTTGAGGTAAAACCTGCAGAGAAATACGATCTAAACTCATTAAAAGAAATATCGCAAACAGCATCAACGCTTTCACCAGAAGGATTTGAGTATGTATATAGAGAAATTAAGAAGGATTTGTATTTTAATTCAATTAGCGGAGGAACTGATATTAACGGGTGTTTTGCAGGAGCTATTCCAATCCTACCCGTTTATTCTGGGGAATTACAAGGACGAGCTTTAGGAATGAAAGTTGAAGCTTATTCAGAAAAAGCCGAACCTATTCAAGATGAACAAGCTGAGCTTGTTTGTGAAGCACCAGCACCTTCCATGCCAATTTATTTCTGGGGTGACGATAAAAACATGACAAAATATAAAGCAGCTTATTTTGACTATTATAAAGATGTTGGTAAAAAGGTCTGGAGACACGGCGATTATATTGTAATTCACAGTGATACTGGGGGTATTACGTTCTGGGGTCGCTCTGATGCGGTGTTAAAACCAAGCGGAGTGAGAATTGGAACAGCGGAAATTTACAATGTAGTTGAACAACTTTCAGAAATTGCCGATTCGTTGGTAATTGGACAAAAGATCAGTGATGATATCCGAATAGTAATGTTTGTATTGTTAAATGAAGGATATGAATTAACCGATGAATTGAAAGAAAAAATTAGGAAAGAACTCCGAACAAAAACTTCTCCAAGGCATGTACCTAAGGTTATTTTGCAAGCACCCTCGGATGGTATTCCCTATACATTTAGTAATAAAAAGGTTGAGATTGCAGTTACTAAGATAATCCATGGACTTTCGGTAGCAAATCGAGGTGCGTTGAGAAATCCAGAATCATTAGATTTCTATGAGAAAATGAAAGAAGAACTTCAAAAATACTAAATTTTATTCTTTTTAAATTTCTTTTTTATTCTATTAACATAATAAATTATGAATAATCTTCTATATACCAAAATTTTTTGGGAAATCGCTTTTTTAAATAAGGCAAGAAATTACTTCTCAGAAATGTATATTTAAATGGAAGATTCGCATTTTTTCTTTTAAAGTAATGTAAAAGATAATGAGGACATATAATTAAAATTAAGTGAATAAGGTATAATATGGAAAAATAGTTGTTAGATTATGGTTTCATCCGAGAACCTTTTTTGTCCAAGGAATTCGCCTCAAAATGAAATTACTAATTAAAAAGCAAAGGAAAAAGACTATAACAAGAACAATTACGAATTTTAATAACCCAAAAATTAGAACCCCCACCAAAATTATTGAAATCCCAACCAGTACTGGAGCGTGGATAAGATATATAGTGTATGAGTTGGCAAATATCGTTTTAGATACCTTTCCTTGAGTGTTCCATTTTTTCCGAAACAATGTTATTAATCCTATACACATTCCCATACAGTAGATTGATTCCCACAAAGCAAAAGCAAAAGCTTCCCAGTAAAGCCCACCCAATAATATGGTGATATTACCTCCCTCCGTTGCTCCTGCTGCAATTCCCAAAATAAAAAAATAGATAATTGATAAGAGGGCAATTATTAACCACATTTTTCCTTGTTTATCAGAAATATTATGGAACCAGTCTCGCTTATAGGCAATTACACCTAATATTAACATTATAATATATTGAACTACATGAGCTAGCTGGATATTTAGAAAAGCATCACCTGCATTCACAGGGAATATTATTCGCATTAAAAATTTAAATACTGTCATAATAATGATGATAGTTACTAATATCATATTACTTGGTGGTTTTTTCACCGTTTCTTTTTCTGAATTTGTCTGAAATATTTGACGCCATATACAATAAAACACTGCAAAAATCATCAATGCAAGTAAAAACCACAAGGGTCCATTTCCACTCAAAAAGTCCCATATTCTTTCAAATGATTGAAATTGTTGAGCATAAAACTCGAAAAAGTGCATTTCAGTACCATAAAATAGAATATATTCCATAATAGGATTTACAATTGTAATGTAAATTAAATAGGGTATTCCTAAACGAATAAATCGATCATTTAGAAACTTTTTTGGACCCTTGCGATTATAGCTCTCTGGTACAAAATAAGCACTTGTAAAAAAGAATAGAGCCATAAAAAAACCTTGATTTAAACCTGAGAGAATTATAAATATAAAAGATGATACTGCATCAGTATTGGGATCTTTAAAATACCAATCTCCTAGATCACCATAAGTCATCATCGTGTGTTGCATAATTACAAGAATCGTAAGCAAAATCTTTAAATTATCAAGGAAGAACATACGCACTGGTGTTTTCTCTTCATTCTCTTCAATCATTTTTTTGCCTCTTTTTAAATTTTTTTCTTTACCTATTTCCCTTATTCTCTTCGTACAATGCGGGTAAAAAATTGGCAAACTCCCCAATCTCCTCTATATTATGCTTTCGTAGGGCATCAATAAATGGTTTTGGGGCTTTAGCAGGTAATCGGAAAGTTGTTCGCAATTTTGTTCCATTTTCGATTTGTTCATATTCATGTAAAAGCCATGTTATAGGCTTGTCTTCGCTATCAAGGGTGCTCCCAACAAGAGCATGGTTAAATTCAATTGGTATTGGTGATGAGCTAGGATCTTCCCAACGAATTCGCAGCGTAGTAGGGAGTCCAATATTTTCGATAATATGTTGAATGGCTCCAACATGACCTTGCTTAGGTGAAACTTCCCACTCGAAGGATTTATGATCGTCTGGGTGCCATAATTTATACCGCTCGCTTGAATCAATATTATCCCACCACCAATC
>JBHLLM010000115.1:0-8082 GCA_048885575.1 Candidatus Hermodarchaeota archaeon | reverse complement strand
TTGAGAGCTTTAAAAGAATGAAGAAAAGAGGGTTAAATAATTTTATTTTTTGAAATTATTAGTTGTTTAGAATTTTAAAAATTGATACTTCTTTTCCTTTTATTTTAAAATTCTTAATTATTTTAATTGCTCCTTGAAGCGATACCGTTTTGGAAAATTTAGCGGAGTTCTTGAATTGGAAATAACGATTACATTTCCAACATTTCTTAGTTTTTATCATTTTATTACTATAATACCATTCACCACAATGATAACAACGAAAAAAGTAGTATTTTTGGATATTTTGCATTCTAAGGTAGTAAAATTAAAAGAGATTTATATTTCCAATAAGACTAAAAGTTTTCTAACCAACAAAATTTTTATTTTAAGATTAATAAACAAAAAGAAAGATTAAATTTACCCGAGACATTATTATTTATCGTAAGTTTAAAATTCTTAGGAGTTAGGTTCATAATGAGAGAAATTAGTGATAATCAATTAAAAAAGTTGAGTATAAACGAATTAACTCACTTATTTATTGATAATATTAACGAACAAACATTGAAATTAATTGAAGGTATTGATTTTCTTATTGATGAAAAATTTGAAAAATTCAATGAAAATCTAAGATTCGTTATTGAAACTAATACTGAAGTTCGAATCAAGAAAGCTTTCGAATCTAAAATATTTAAATCTAAACTGATGTTCTCTAAAAAAGATAGATTAAAAGTATTCAATAAAATTAATGACATTAAGAATATAGGGGAGTTTTTCGCAAATAAATTATTACTCTATAAAGTGGTATTTCCTGATAAGGAGTTTAAATTCCAAATCAGAAGTATTTTAAAATCATTAAGAATAATCTCAGATGACTTAGCAGAAGCTATAAAAACAATTGGAACTGATTTGAGCAAAGCTTATGATATATGTGAAGAGATAAAAGATGAAAGACGCAAAATGAGGAAGGAAGAATGGGAATTACTTAATCGATTGTATAATTATGATATGGACTATTTATCAAGAACCTTCTTATATTTGAAGGAGCTAGTAGAAGATATCATGATGTTGGCTGACCATATCAAGGGTTTTTCGGAATATATTCAATTTTTGGCAACTAAATATTTAATCTTTGAATAAAATAATGTTCGATCTGAAATGGCAGTCGAGATAATTTCAATTTTAGTAATCGTTTTAATTGTCTTGGCAATAGCCCTTGCATTTTCAATAGGCGCTAATGATGAAACCTTATCAACTTTGGTTGGAGCAGGAGTTATCAAGTTTAAATTAACACTATTAATTGGAGGTATAGCAGTTGGAGCAGGGATGTTTTCCTTCAGTTTTGCGTTTGTAGCTAAAACTGTTGGTGCAGATTTATTAGGAGAGGCTTTAAATTACACGGATTTTATGTTATTAACTGTTTTAATTAGTAGTATTTTTTGGTTAATCATCGGAAGTTTCGCGGGAATCCCTTTAAGTAGCACACACTCGCTTGTAGGAAGCATAGTGGGGGTTGTATTTGTATATGCTTTAACCCAAGGAGATATTAATCCTGAAACAGCCTTTAATTGGGTAAAATTGAATAATGTTATACTAGGTTGGTTTCTATCACCGGCATTTGGTTTGATAATTACATTTGTTCTTTTTAGGATTCTTGCTAAAACGTATTTATCTCGTTTGAAGGGTTTGGATCAAATCGAGAAATCTGAAAAATACTTCAAATGGTTATTATTGATTGCTGTCATTTTTGCTGAAATATGGGTTGGAGCAAATTCAGGTGAAGCACTAGGAATTCTCTATGGATTATTAGATAACGGTTCTTTAAATCTAGAATCCTATATATTTTATGCTCTCCTTTGTGGAATTGCTTCTTGTTTAGGAATATATATTGCTGCACGGTATGTTGTAAGAAATTTAGCTTCCCAAATGATCGATTCTCGGCCAAGCGAAAGTCTTATTACCCAAATAAGTTCAGCTTTAATTCTTATGATAGCAACTTTGTTAAGTTTACCAATATCACATAGTCATGTTATCGTGTTTTGTATTATTGGGATGAGTTTAGCTCAAAAAAAAGAAGTAGATTATAAAGCTTTGGGGAAGATGACTATATACTGGATTCTTACATTTCCAGTCGCTGCGATCCTTGCAGGATTTGTTTATTTCGGGTTTAATTTATTTGGATTCACCTAAAAAAGTATAAAAATTAATTAATAATAGTTATATATAGCAATAGAAAAGAAAGGAAATTGAGTGATAATAATGGGTTCGTTAATAGAATTTTTAAAACGAGAAACAGCATTGAATGTTTTAGAAAAAACAATTAAGCATGCTCAGATTGTTCAAAGTTGCGTTAAAGAATTAGAAGTAGGGCTTAAAGTATTATTGAAAGACGATAATCTCGATAAAGCCCTCGAAAACTTCCAAAAAGTTGATCTTTTAGAAGCTGAAGCAGATCAAATTAGACGGGAAGTCCTTAAAGATGTGTCTAAGGGAGAGTTAAATCCTAGTATAAGATTAAATTTATCCCATTTAATAAAAAGATTGGATGATGTAGCAAATTGCAGTACTGGAGTAGCTCGTAGGATTTCAACAATCCCAACAAGGTTTTGGGACCAAAGCAACGAAGGATCCATAAAATTAATCTTAGAAATAATAGAGATAACTGTAAAGGCTGTTGAATATTTAGATAAACTAGTAATTGATTTAGTGGGAGAAAGAAAAAATGTAAAAGAGTACGCAAAGAACATAAATCAGTATGAACACGATGTTGACCTCCTTAACATAAGATTAAGGGAAAGCCTTCAAGAAACGAAATATGATGTCAATTTCTTTACAATATTCACTGTTGGAAATATATTCGATATTCTAGAAGCCATTTCCGATTCAATTGAAGAAGTGGCTGATTATATTATAGTCCTTCTAACCAGTTCCCAAGTTCTTTAAATTTTAAAGAATTTAGTTGTAACTTTACATAGATAGAGAAATATTGATTCATTAAAAAGTAATAAATGTTGCAAAAAACAAGGTTTAGGTATTAAAATTTAAACTAATATTTTTTAGAAGTTCTTTATATCTGGATCGTAATGTTACTTCTGTGACCCCAATTATATGAGAGATATCTTTCTGTGATACTTTCACATTTCTAAGTTTAGATACGAGGTATATTGCTCCTGCACATAAACCTTTAGGATCCTTACCAGATATGGAAGTTCTCACAATAAAATTGTGAAGCACTCTCATTGCTTCCTTTTCTACTTCAATGCCTAAATTTAAATCCGCACAATAACGAGGAATAAGTGTAACTGGATCAATATGTGAGATTTTTAAATTTAGTTCCCGGACTAATATTTTA
Source organism: Candidatus Hermodarchaeota archaeon (assembly GCA_048885575.1). GTDB lineage: Archaea > Asgardarchaeota > Lokiarchaeia > Sigyniarchaeales > SOKP01 > SOKP01. The sequence continues at coordinate 4,754 of JBHLLM010000115.1, read as the reverse complement.
TAACACTTTTTCACGATATTATCGTTAATAGAAGCCTCTTCTAAGATTTCTTGAAGCGTAATAGGAACTCTTTCGTCTTTACATGCGTAATACGCACAAGCAGCAACCATACCATTAATGGATCTACCTCGTAAAAGTTGTCTTTTAAATACTTCTTTATATAATCGTACAGCTGATTTTTTTACTCGCTCAGGGAAATTTAGGTTTCCACCGATTCTTTTTAACTCGGTTATAGCCATCAACATATTTCTTTTTTCCCAGGATAAGTGAGTATTCCACTTAGCAGCACGCCTTAAGTCGGGATTTTTGATTTTAGTTCTATCTATCACAGTACTTAAACCGATGTCTGGCATCAAGATAGACATAGGAGAGCCTGTCCGCTCCTTTCTGTCTTTTTCGTGCTTTGAATAGGCTCTTATTCCACTATGAGCAACATCTAACCCTCTCTCCCCTACTACCAATCCACATTGCTGACAGACGGTTTCCCCTCTTTCTTGTATAATAACGACACTTCCTCCACATTCGGGGCATAAATTTGATAAAGAATCTATTTCAACGACCATTTTACCATACCACTTCCCTTATAAATTATCAAAATTTTTTGTCGGTTTTTTCACATGACAAATTTGAAATCAAAAAATCTTTTTTGAAGTTTTTTGCGCACACAATTTAGTAATAATTATTATAACAAAAGTCAAATCCATATTTAAACATTACGATCATTTGCATATTTTTTACTACTTGCACTATTTTTTTTTATAAATTTTGTAAACTAATTCACGTGCCAAAGATGAATTTGAATGTAATTACCTAAAATTTATCTTTTTAAATTAAAAATAATAGTAACATGTATATATATATCAAAAAAATCCTCGAAAATTCTTATAGAAAAGTCATCTTGCAAAGAAGTTTATTTTATAGGAGATATCTTATTGGCAATTATGTTTAAAACTGGTATATTTAACCATTTCAAAGGCTTTAACCCTATATTTGAATACATTATAGATTTTGCTTCATATTAATAGAGATCAAAGTACTTTTTTCAACTATTATTGATAAATTCAAATTATTTTGAAAAATATTTAGATGTGGTAAAAAAAAATTAAGTTATTTTTTATTATAAAGGAGAATATCACCGGTATATATCTTTTGAGTATTAAAGTTATCATGATAAAATCGATAGTTAAATGATTTCATTTATTCCTAGTTTTGAAACCATAAAGCCCTTTTTTTTTTGGTTAAGTATTACGACTTAATTCGAGTTTAACTTGAAATCAGTAAGGGGTTATTTAGATATCCTTTTCTTTTTCCATAATCTTAAATAAAACTTTTATCACTAATTTTTTGAACAAAATAACGCTGCAAATCTTCTCTTAAGGTGAAAAATTCATCTCGCAAGAAAGAACTAAATCGGATAAAAAAGGAACTAATTCCAAGGAGGATACCGTGAGTTCGAGAAAAGAAAAAAGTGAAGAAAGTCCTCGATTGAGCGAAGAAGAAATTAGAAATCTTAGTTTATCTGATGAAAAAATCAAACATTATATGAGAATTTACCAAGAAGAGACTGATAAATATGCCATTTGGAGAGGTGCTGTGACAGAGGGATTCAAAAAGTGGTTAAAAGGAGAAAAAGTATATACGAGAGCAAAGGAGAGAATATCACTATATGTTGCAGACGAAGTAAAAACTGATTGGCAAAATTTTATTAATGTGAACAAGCATACTTTTCCGACTTTTTCTGAATTAATAAGACAAAGTGTCAATAGTTTTATAGAAGATTCCAGTAAAGTTTCAAACGAATTATCAAAATTAAATCAAGCTACAATATCCAATATTTCCCATGCATTAAAAGAACCGCTAACTTCTATTAAAGGGTACTCTCAATTATTACTCGAAAGCGAGGAATATAGGGGCAAATTAAGCATTCATGTAGAGGAAACCATTAAAAATATCTTCGATCAGAGTAATTTACTTGAAAATATAATTAAGAATTTCTTAGATAATATTAAACCCGATAGTACCCCCTATGACATTTTATTAATTGAAGATGATTTGCCAACAATTAGATTAATTACCAATTATTTTGATAACAAGGATTATGTTTGTAAGGGGGTAGTAAGCGGAACAAAAGGATTAGAAGAATTGAAGCGAACTATTCCAAAAGTAATTTTGTTAGATATAATTTTACCAGACATAAGTGGATACGATATTTGCCATACTATAAAAACTGACAATGCTTTTAAGAAAATACCAGTATTCTTTCTTACAGCAATTTCAGAATCTGAAGTAAAAAAAAATTATCAAAAATCAGGAGCGGATGGATACATTCTAAAACCTTTTAATTTCTCTGATTTTGATGTTATATTTGAAATTTTAAATGGAAAAGCAAATTAATTGAATTCAAAATTTCAAAATTTTAGAATCAATTTTTATGAAATAAATGAAAAAGATTTATTTTTTGTGTAAAACTACTATAATATAGAGAACTTATAAAAAACTTGAACTTAAATTGCAGTAAAAATGTAAAAAGGTGTTAAAAATTACTAATTCAAACGGAAAAAACAATTATTCAAGCCCAAAATTATCTGATGAAGAGATTAAAAATCTTGATTTGAACAGTGAAAAAGCTAAAAAATTAATGAAGGAATATGAGGAAACCACAGATAAATACGCGAATTGGCGTGGAAGCATAACAGAAGGGTTTATTAAATGGTTGAAGGGAGAGAAAATATATGATCGGGAAAAGGAGAGGATCTCTTTATATGTTTCAGACGATACCAAAGAAGAGTGGAGTGAATTCATTAAAACTCATAAAGATAAATATAATACAATTTCAAAACTCATAAGAGAAAGCGTGAATTACTTTATTAAGCAAAAAGCAGATTTAGCCAAAGGTAATTTAAATACATTAGATAATCAAACTCTTACTAACATATCACATGCTTTGAAAGAGCCGTTAACATCAATTAAAGGTTTTTCCCAACTATTAATCGAGAATTACAAAGACGAGATGGAAGAGGACATTTTTAATACTGTTCAGAACATTTTTAATCAATCTTTACTCTTAGAGAAAAAGATAATTAATATACTGGATAACATAAAAACAGAAACTAAGCAGTATGATATTTTACTTATTGAAGACGATTTAGCTACGATACGTTTACTGACAAGTTATTTTGAAAGTAAAGGTTACACCCTTAAAGGGGTTGTAAGTGGAACAAAAGGTTTAGAAGAAATAACTAACAATCCTCCGAAGTTGGTTTTATTAGATATAATTTTACCTGATTATAGTGGATATTCCATCTGTAAACAAATTAAATCAAATAAAAACCTTCGAAATATTGCCGTTTATTTATTAACAGCCATTCCAGGTTCTGAAGTAGAAAAAAATTTAGTAGAAAGCCATGCTGATGGTTACATATTGAAACCGTTTGATTTTTCCGATTTTGAAGTTATTTTTCAATATTTGTGAAATCTTAAATATAAAAGAAACCGGGCTATGAGGGAATTTCGCACTCATCATCTCCGATTGAGTGTATCGAACCCCCGACCTGCCGGTTAAGAGCCGGATGCGCTACCTGACTGCGCTAATAGCCCATAAGATATAAACCACAATTTAAAGCGCACCTGGAGGGATTTGAACCCCCGAGCGCTTACGCGCACTGGCTTACTTGATTATAGTCTTTACTCAAGGCCAGCGTCTTACCACTAGGCTACAGGTGCTCTGAAATTACAGATTCTCTCAAAGTTATGCTTATTTCCACATAACAGAGAATAATCCGTATTTACAATGTATTCAATTTTTTATTAATTTTAATTTTTTAAATTGCGATATAAGTATTAAAATAGATTATTTTTAATAAAATAAATTTTTTTTTATTTTTCCCGTGTAGTTCTCACTTTAGGTTGGCAACTTAAAGAAAAATATAAATCTTATGCTTCATTGACCCCTAATTGAGATGATGCAAAAATGAGTGCGGCAAAAAATTTTAGGTATTTGATACCGGATCGATTGTTCAAAGAAATTACTCAAAAAGCTGCAGAAGTTTATCCAAATATCGAACATTACTGGATTTTTGCAGATCGTAAAGAAAACTTCGGCATTGTTAATAAATTTATTATTAATCCAGATTTAAGAAAATCTAAATCTCATGTAAAACCACGGAGTTGGATGCGCTATAAAAAATCGAAGATTTATAACATGCGTAAGTTTAAACAGGAGCTTAATGTGGATATAGTCTGGCAGGCGCATACTCATCCTTCAGGAAACGATAAGTTGCATCAAATTGATAAAAGAATATTGAAATATCTATCAAATGGAGTAATGATAATTATAATTCCTGAAATTCCAGAAAAAGGTTTAGAGGGTCATTTAGTAGGCTGGTACTACGATAAACGTTATACAAAGAAACCTTTGATTGAAAAAATGGTCTTTGAGATAATCCAGGAATGAATCTGGGTCAAGTTCTACTGCTTTTCTTTTTTTGTGTTTCTTTTAATCAATAGGATTGAGAAAAACTTTTAATCATCAATTGGGTGATATGTGTCCCATGTGGAGTTTTCTGGCATTATGTTGATCTTAAGCTCAGAGAATATTATAGGCTCCAAAAAAACAGAAATCTCACTAAGTAAAAAGTTGCTATTAAGAACAATAACCGAAATTTATTTCTTTATTCTATTGGTTTTCTTTAATAAGAAATTCAAATTACAATGAAAAAGTATTAAAATTTTAAATTTTTATATACAAAATATAC
>JBHLLM010000114.1:0-8147 GCA_048885575.1 Candidatus Hermodarchaeota archaeon | reverse complement strand
TACCTTTGGATCTAATGTCCCTCCATGTCCTGCGTTATCAATTTCTAAAATTTTGCGTGCCCAAGAAACTATTTCGTGACTCGTTGGGCCACTAGGTTTATCTAAGTTTATAACTCCATATTTTAAGAGTTGTTCTATGGTTCTATTAGTAGGATCGCACCCATATTCTGTATTTGTAGTATCTTGAGACTTTACTAGCAACTGTTCTGATTCGTCAGAGGGTAATTTGTATTCTGAATTGGGCATTGAATTTAATTTAAAAAGGTTTTTATTATATTTGGTAATTTATTCCAAAATTAATTTTTATTGTTATTAAAGTTAAAAATTTTAGTAATTATTTTATATCCTTTAAGGAAAGAATCTATATCTATTATAGAAAAATGCGGGCCATGTGGGAATTTCGCATCAATTCTTAACGAACGAGTGTATCGAACCCACGACCTTCAGGTTAAAAGCCTGCTGCGCTACCTGCCTGCGCTAATGGCCCAATATTAGTAAACTTTATTAAGATCAAGTGTTTTTTTCTGTAAATAAGATACTTAGATAAAATTGTGATAGATCAAATCTAGAATAATTTATAACTTTTTCTGTAAGCATGTAGGTTCTATGTTCCTAGAGTGATTTCCTTAAAGGAAGTTTCTTAAAGTGTTGATATCCTTTATTTTTTAATTGAATCCTTTTACCTTCTTTTAAAAAATAAATTTTCTCTTCAGGAATAACCCTTCCTACTTTGATCAATTTTCCCCCTTTAGACTCTACCAACTTTACAGCGAGCTCAAAATTTTTTCTCTCAATTGTAAAAATGTGAATAAATTCCTCTCCACCACTAAACACTAGTCTCTCAAGCGAAATCGGGAATTCTTTAGAATATTGTAAGGCATCTGGATGAATTAAGCTTTCATCAAATTCAATTTCAAAACCCAAATTAGGAACTGACATTGATAAATCTTCTAAAGATTTCGATAAACCATCTGAAGAATCAATACTAGCTGTTGCTAAATTATTATCAGCCAAAATGATTCCTTCTATCCCCAATTCATTTGGTTCTAACACACTTTTTATTGCTCTTTCATATTTAGAAAAATCTTCTAAATTCCCGCTCTTGTTTAAAATAATATCAAATCCCACACCAGTCAAACCAAACTTATTGTTAATCGCTACTATATTATCCGGTTTTACGCCTGTGCGATAAATTATTTCGTTACGCTTCTTAAAACCAAATACTGTTGGATTTATAATAATTTCGTTTGAAGAATTAATGTCCCCTCCAAGATAATTTAAATTCCATGCTTTTGAATAATCAACGATTCCTTCAATTAAACTTTTAAAGTCTAAGATTTTACAATCATCTGGGAGTCCTAAAGAAACAATTAATCCTTCAGGTTTTACCCCTTTAACGATAAGATCACTAATATTCATGAGCACAGATTTCCGCCCCATTTGATAAAAATTCATCTGTGTAGGAGCGTCAGTTGTAGCATTAAACATATCAGAGTTAAGGACAAGATGATCTGTATCTTTTCTATTATCAATTTCAAAAAAAAAAGAATCGTCCCTAATTAATTCTTTACCCGTTTTTTTAAGAATTATATCTTCTATAATATGGATTAATTTTACTTCTCCGATTCCACCAATGATATCGTTTTTATTCATTAGAAAATTTTATAATTTTTTAAAGTTTATATTTAATATATTTGAATACTAGCCTCTGTGGCTTAGCGGTAGAGCAACATTTAATACCATTTCGAATTATATGTTAAAGATTCGTAATCTGTAGATCGGGGGTTCAAATCCCCCCAGAGGCTCTACTTATACATCCCGTGTTTCTATATGCTTTTTCATAATTTGTAAAGCAAGCATTGTGAAAGCATCATTTATGTTCTCTCCCGTCTTAGCGGATGTTTCTATATATGTTAATTTTAGTTTTTCCGATAATGCTACTCCCTCCTCACTTGAAACAACTCTTTCTTCTTTTAGATCTATCTTATTCCCGACTAAAATAAGTGCAATATTAGGAGAGCTTATTTTAGTTTCGTTATACCAATTTTTATCAATATTCTCAAAACTAGCTCTATTAGTTACATCATAAACTAAAATTCCAGCTTCTGCGTTAGCTAAATATGACTGTCTAACTCGTTTGAACTGAGCTTGACCCGCTAAGTCCCAAATAATGAACCTCACAGTGCTATCAAGATCTTTAAAAGAACACTCTTTTTTCATAATTGAAGTTCCTATAGTAGATTTATAGTCCTTAGCAAAAATATTTTCAACATAGCGATGGACCATGCTCGTCTTACCTACAGCTCCATCCCCCCCAAGAATTAACTTAAAAGCGTATTCTTTTGACTTAATTTTTAATTTTTGAACTTTATCCACTTTTCGCTGGATTTGGTTTCCACCAGGTTCTAAAACTAATTTGGGAATAACAGGACTCACAGTTCTTCCATCAAATATCCGTGCAATTTTTTCAGCTGCCAAATAAGCGTAGGGGAAAACCGCATCTACTCCAGATAAAGAATTTAAAACAGTAACTAAAACAGCTTCTGGTCCGGACTCACAGAATATGAATCGATATTCCTCGGTATCAAAAGTACCAGTTCCAAATGATCCTGAACTAAATTCTTCTGTGATTCTAGTTAATACCGGTTCAACTAAAGCACTTACACCCCCAATAGTTTCTGCGTCAAGAGATTTTTCTGAAGAGCCAATTAACGAATCCATGATCAAACCATCCCTATTTACAACAAGTACAGCAATTAAATCGTCACCCAAGCTCTGTTTATACCATTTAAGTAAGGCTGTTAATTTTTTTGTATCAATTGACATCCTTTCTCATCCTCGTTTTTCTTGTTGAATCAAATTCTAAACAAACCAATTATATAAATATTTAAAACTTATGAATAAAAATTTTGTTAAATATTTACCTATCAGATTTGTGTAATTTTCTTCAATTCATGTCAGTCTTTAGTTCATTTCACTATTATCTAATCGAAGAATACAAAAAAAAAATTTTTAATGCTTTAATTCTTTAATGCTATTAAGTTTGAGAAAATTAATTAAAAAGTATCTTATTTTATTCAAAATATTTGCAGGAGTCGCCAAGCCTGGTCAACGGTGCTAGACCGAGGCTCTAGTCTCATAGGAGTTCGAGGGTTCGAATCCCTCCTCCTGCATTTTTTACTCAGTTTGTAATCTAAATAGGAATTTGAATTTAATTCACCTAGATGCCTCAATAGTTAAATATTTGGATATCAATAATGAAATGAATGAAGAGAATATTGATTCAATGAATTTTTCTTTAAAAGAAATTAGATAACTTCTGTTGTTTAATCTTAGGGTTATTTGTAAGACTTTCAACATATTCTTCTATTAATTCCATTCTCTGAATTGTATAATGGTCTAAATTAAACTCTCTGCATATCTTTAAAGCTCTAGGGATATATTTTTCGATACCTCCTCGATTAACTGTTAATATAACTTTGCTACCACATTTAGTGCACTTTCCTGCGTTTGAAAGAGGAGGGCGGTTATACTTTTCATTACATTTTACACATCTAAACTTCTGTACAGCATATTTTCTTAAATTTCCTAAGATATCAGGATTGAAATGAGTAGATAAAATCTTCTCAGCAACCAATTTCTCGTTCACAGCCTTAATAATCTTGGCAAGATATAATTGAGCATCGATTTTTTCCTCCATTGTTGCATAAGTTTTATAAGCAGTAGTAGTAGGACCTTCGTTAATATCTCTGGTGGGGATATTAAAACCAAGATTAATATATTGATCAGAAGTTCCTAATCTTCTTTTTACTAAATTCATTTTTTCTTCAATTTCTATAGGCATAACATATTTCTGAGTTGCTTTATAAAACTCTAGAGGGTATTTAAAAAGAGTGTCTATATTATGAGCTTCGCTATCTACTTCATTAGGGTCTAAAACGGAAGATATAACGAGAGTAGCGTCCATTCTACCTCCTATTTTACTCGGTAAATAATATCTAGAAAAATTTAGAAGCGGATCCAAAAGAAGCATAATCCCATCTTCATCTCCATCACAATTACGTCTCTTTGCTGCATGCCAAAATGGGTGAGCGTATATTGATCGGGCTGAACTAAAGCCAATAATCCTTCCTATAATTCCAGCACTTGTATGGGGTGCTAAACCTACTACCAAATGCCCAATCAAACCTTCTCTTTTCGTGATTTGATAAAATCTATCCATCCCATAAAAGAATTCAAGCTCATCGTCTATAAAGTTAGCAATTTTCACGAAATATTCAGCACAATCATCAGATAAAATGATATCTTGCACTTGAAGTTCTAGGATCTGACCAGGATCGATTAAATCATTATTTTGGTAATCTTTTTTATATCCTAGTTCGATTAATTTATTTATAGGAGTTTTAATTTCCTTTGGTTTGAAGTGAGTTAATGGGATGTCTGTAGCGTCATAACGTATTTCAGCAGTTTTATAAACCATTAATTCGTTTTTAGCTCTAAGCATTCCTTTAACTATAGGTTCTGGAACTTTGAACTTGTTTGTTAAACCAAGAATCCCCTTGAACTTAATTGGTAAAGTTATATTTAACGAATTCGCTATAGATTTAGTATAGTTTTTAATATTGAAGGAAGCTTCTTTAGAAAAATTCAGCGATCCTCCACATTGATGACATTTTTCTTCATTTTTTGGATAGTATTTATTACATTTGAGACATATTTTCTGAAAATTTGTGTGCGCTCCACAATTAGGACATTGGTTAAAGGGAGTAATAGTCTCACATTTAGGACACTTCTTTCTACAAATGTCAATCTTAATCTTTCCAATTTCGAAAGCTTTCTCTACGCTTCTTGTGTTCCCCACTTTGTCACTTAGCGGAAATAAACTCTGAACGCCTTTCATACTCTTTCTTTCGGACTTCTCAGGTCGTCCCATACGAGTACCCATAAAAAATGGAGCTTTATTTCGAATTTCTATAGGGGAAACTATTGAGAAAATAGTAAAAACATTTCCATTTTTAGTTAAATTGTGATCTTTTTGACCATTCAAGTCAAATATTGTAATGAAAATTGTGCTTGTTTGATCATCTAATGATATCTTAGAATCAGTAATTGTATGAGAAATAAACGCTTTTTCTAATATATTCTTCAATTCTTTACTATATTTTAGACTGATTCTATCGCTACTCTTATTATATTCTGAAACTAGAACTTCCCTTAGAAAAATTAATTCCTCCCCAGAAATGTTTCCCCAAAAATCAGTATACTTTGGATGAAGGGGGACATTGTATTTTTTAGCTATATTTAAAGCTTCTTCAGCAGAAGGAATATTATTAAAGGGATCATCAATGTACTTACTCAATTCCGAGCTAAAATTTTGCTGACTTTTCAGTGCTTCCTCTAATTCTAGAGCCCACCATTCTTCAACATATCCGGAAGGAACTAACTTATGATTGTTTTCAGAAAATTCACCAAATCCAAAAAGAATATCCCCTAAAAACAAAATTTGCTCTATGTTTTGGAAGCAACTTTTTGCCATTTTTATGTTTGAAATTTTCCTAACTGTCCCATTTTTCAATTTTACAATCGGGGGTTCTATTGAACTAACTGGGCAGATGCTAGCGCTTTTTCCTGGTCTTTCAATTCTTAATTGCGTTCCAATTGCAATAAACTCATCTAATAATATCATTGTTGCAGGATGTAAACCCGCCGCTGCTAATCCCGTGTTTCGAGATCTTCCATATCGAATCCTATGTCCACCAATTTCTGAAGGATGACTAAATACAGGTCTACCAGCAATAATGTCAGAAACATATTTTGAATTAGGTGGGATTATAACCTTGCCATTTTTAACCGCGGCATCTAACTCAATTTTCTTTTCATCCTTCTGTGCGATTTCTTTCATTTTTCCTAGCCAATCCCAGCCTTCTAAATTCATGCTTTTTGCAATCTTTAGAAGTTTTGGAGCTTTGAGAATGATTCCATCGTTTAAAACTAAACACGCGCCACCTCTTATCTTATTTGTTTCGATTCTCGGTAGGTTCCTAAAAGCAGAGATTTCTTCTTCTTCAGTGGAATCTCCGTTTATTTCCACTGGTAAATGTTCAACTGCATATCTTATTTCATCATTCGAGGAAGGATATTGTAGATGAACTCGTCTGTCGTAAAGTTTAACTTCTTCGACATATCTCCCAATTTCGCCCTCAGTTGCTTCATATTTTGGTATATTTGATTTTTTTCTCACATAATCCGCTATTAAAATGCATAAGGCCGCTGTTGTTCCTCCTGCTGCTCTGATGGGTCCTGCAAAGTATAATGACAAATACTTATTATGATGTTGATCTTCTCTTATTAAAATTTTGGATATCCCTTCAAGTGGAGCGCTAACAACACCCATTGTTTTAATAGCAAGCCCTACACGTATTGCTCTCTCAACTCTCTCTTCAAGTGAATCAATAGCTCCAACTTTCTGTTCAAGAATGTCAGAAACCACTTGAAATACTATTTGATCTTCAGATTTACCTAGAATTTTTAATTTTCTTATTAATTTAGCTACTCCTAAAGGACCAACGAGTTTTTCGACTCTTCCGGCCAGATCTTTAGCTTGAGGAGATTCTACAAAGATTTCAGGATCTAAACCTTTTTGGCGAGCGTTTTCAGCAATTTGGTAACAGTTATCCACATCTTTTTGCAAGTTAGAAAAATATTCTTCTGTTTCTTTGCTCATTTCTACCATATTATAACATACTCTAAAATTACTAAAATATTCTCAATTGAGAAAACTAGATACATAATTTTTAATTCTAACGTTTAAAATAAAATATTCTATTAATAGGTTAGTTGTATATTATTATAAGAATTCGTGGAGATTTACAGTTTATAATGAAAGTATGAGAATTAACGCACACTCCTAATAGTTAAAAAAATTTGTTTGTTCTTTAATAATAAACAATTTAATTTGATTATTTCATAAATATAATAATTCTATTCTGGAAAAAAGTGATTTGAAGACCAAAATATCTGAACAGAAACAAGTAATACTGAGAAAATTAGTTAATTCTGGTATTAATATTAGTCCCAAAATGTTAGAGTGCGTGCTAAATCTCGAGAATCCGATGAAAAATTTAAACATGCTGATTAAGGAAACTAGCTTTATTCCCTCATTTAAAAGCCATTTAACGGAAACCATTGTTCACGAAATATCAAACGAAGAATTACAAAAAACTTTAAAACGAGCGTTATCTAAATTCTTTTCTCTTCCTTTAAAGGAAGATGCTAGAATTCAAGACGAGGTTACTCTTAACGAACCAATTCTAGAAAGTCTCAATCAAGAATTCGATCCAATAAAAATGGAGCAAAAAGTTGAGACTTCTATGCCCAAAGAAATGAGCCACATTACTCCTAATTCTTCATTATTAAAAAATACGCCATCGATAAAAAAAAAACCTAAAATCTATGAATCGACTAAATCGGTTTTTACATTTAAACCTGTCGCTAAGGATTATGATTTTCAAGTTGAGATAATAAGCGATCCTACGGGGAAATTACATACTAATGGAGCATATGAAGATTTTTACGAATTAACGCTCGATAAATTTAATAAACTTAGAAGCCTCATGAGGAAAAGACCAGAAGCAAGTTCAGCAACGAGTATTAATAATATCTACAGATTATCAAATAGCATTGAAATCTCTACGGTTGGACTGGTTGAAAACGTACATCAGACAAAAAAAGGGAATTTTTTATTAAATTTAGAGGATTTAACAGGAAAAATTAGTGTTTTGATTCAAAATAACTCTCAAAATTTGGAATATATTAATATTATTGAGAGAACCATTAACGATCAGATGCTTTTTGTCAAGGGTTTATATAACCCAGGTGAAAATGGAAGAAAAGGAATAATTTTTGCAGATTATATTTCAAAAATTGATATTCCAACTGACTTTAAACCAAATTATTCTCCTGATCCACTATCTATTGCATTAATTTCTGACACTCACATTGGTAGTAAAGAATTTGAAGAAAATTTATTTAAAAGGTTCTTGAAATTTTTAAATGGAAAGTGTAATAATAAGATTTTGAGAGATATAGCAGGGAAAATAAAGTATCTCGTCATTAACGGTGATTTAATTGATGGTATAGGGATTTAT
>JBHLLM010000113.1:0-8167 GCA_048885575.1 Candidatus Hermodarchaeota archaeon | reverse complement strand
CATTTAGCTTCCTATGGAATAAAAGTCCTTGTAATTTTAGTCGGGACCCCAGATAAGATAAGAACAAAAGAAGCCAGGATTAATTGGGACATAATTTTTAATAATCTCATCTACTCAATTAAGACTGTATTTATTAAGGATTCGACAGATGCCAAGAAGATTATGAAACTAATAGAAAAGGATCAAGCATACTCCTTAATTGTAGATGGATTGTTAGGCACCGGAATAAGTGGTAAGATAAGAGAACCAATCTCTTCAGCAATAGATCTCATAAATGAGATCAAGGAGAATATTGATCATATTAAGGTTGCTTCCATAGATGTGCCCTCTGGATTAGATCCTGACACAGGCAAAATTCCCGATAAAGTTGTCCATTCAGATTTAGTGGTTACCTTCCATCGAGTAAAAGAAGGCTTGAAAGCAAAGAAAGAGTATCAAATATTAGAAAAATCTATTGGCATTCCTCCAGAAGCGAGTATCTTTGTTGGTAAAGGCGATGTACTGCCTAACTTAAAAATTAGAAAGATTGATAATCATAAAGGAGAGTTTGGGAGGGTATTAGTAATAGGAGGATCAAAAAATTACTCCGGCGCTCCTGCGTACTCTTCTTTATCGTCTATTCAGTTCGGGTGCGATCTAGTGATTACTTTCGTTCCAGAAATAATCGGTGATGTCTTACGCTCTTATTCTCCTAATATGATAGTGAGAACTAGTCCTGGAGATTATTTAACAACAAAAGCCTTTGATGAAATATCGTGGTTAACCGATTGGGCAAACACAATTGTTATTGGTCCTGGATTAGGAACTAATGATTCAAGCGAAGAACTCTTAGTTAAAATATTCGAAGATCCTGAACTGACAAAAAAGTCTTTCGTTATAGATGCTGACGCTTTAAAATTACTAAAAACACATCTTGATTTGATAAAAGGGAAGAATGTGATTTTAACGCCTCATGAAGGAGAATTAAAAGTAATCTGCGATATTGATTTACCTTCCTATGACGAAATTGAGAAGAGAGGAACTAAGATTTATAAGACTGCTAAAGAGTTAGATGTAACTTTACTCGTAAAAGGCCCTTATGATTATATAAGTGACGGAGATAAATTAAAAATCAATAGAACTGGATGCCCAGAAATGTCAATAGGTGGAACTGGAGACGTTCTTGCGGGATTGTGCGCAAGTTTCTTAACAACGGGAATTAATTTGCTTCAAGCTGCATGTTCTGCTGCTTTTCTTAACGGATATATAGGAGAATATTGCAAGAAAATAGTTGGCCCTCGATTTACAGCAATGGACATGATAAATAAAATTAACGATGGAATTTTAGACTTTTTGAAAAAATAAAATATGCAGCAAATTATCTTAAAAATTATATTTTTAAGTAATTAATTCACATTCTATTTAGAATAATTTATTTCATAAATGTTTATTAACACCTAACCTATTATTATAGTATAAATTTTAATTCTTTCAATAACAGAGAAAAAAAATTTGGTAGAGCATATTGGGAGTTCAAGCTTTTATCATTAATCCAGATGGAACAACCTCCGAAATAAAAACGGAGGGTCCTCTTAAGGATGCTTTAAAAACAAGTGAATGCTATGTAATAGTTGCTGATGAATATCGCAAAGTATATTTATGGAAGGGAATTGAGAGTAATGTAAGATCTAAATTTATTGGCGCAAAAAGAAGTCAGGAAATTCGTGGCCAAGTTGGTCTTATGTATGCAGTAATCCCCCTAGATGAAGGAGACGAGGAACCAGATTTTCTGAAACTCATTGGAGGAAAAACCGAAGGTGGCATCGCTAAAGAAATTAAAGCAGAAGAGGCTCCAACAAAAATTTCCCCTTCAACAATTCATCCTTTGAGAGAAAAAGATCCTTTTGGAATTCCAGAGCCTGCTGAAGGAATGAATATAGCTGGTTCAAAAGATAGGGGTTCTCAGAATACTGGTCCTTTGTATACTGGCAAAGAATCATTCTCATCACTTGTCCAAGACGAAACTCACATAAATTTCGATGAAATAATGCAAAAATTAGAAGAAATTAAGATACCTGATGGATTTGAAAGAGAATTAATAATTATTGGTGATCATGCATACTCCGTTGTTGAGAAAGTTCAAACTTTTCTTGGAAAAAAACAAATTAGTAAGGAGATATCGAGGGTTGGTGCAATTCCTGAGGGTGTATTTTTTGCTGAAGATTATTCTCCTAGAGTATTATCTGAAAATGGTAAGATTCTAGCAATTGAATTTCTTAAACGTATTGGTGGTCCTATGGATACTAAAGTCGAATACAAATCTAAGAAGGAAATTTTAAAAGATCAAATTAAGACGCAATTAGAACACAAATAATAATAAATTTTAACTCTCTTCCTTTATTAGATCCATTATTAAAGAATTTTTGAATATTACTTCATAATAGATTTTATTTAGACAAGCTTATAGTTTTGATGCAGAAAAGTTCTAAACATATCTTATATTAAACATAGCGAAACTTTAAAACGATTTAACCTATTAGTTTTTTATAAATATAAATATTTAAGTCCGAAAATTATATTTTATATTAGTTAAAGAAGAATAATAATAGAAATTAAAAATCAGAGATTATTCAAATGAGCGATTTAACTCAACAACAAGCCGCTAGCCTTTCAAAATTTCTTGGAAATATTACAGAACACACTGAATTAGAAGCTCTTGCGTTAGTAACAAACGATGGTTTAAGACTTGCTTTTTCATGTATCCCAGATTACGATGTTGACCCCGATTTATTTTCAAGTTTAAGTGCTGTTGTAATGCAAAGTGGACATGATGCTATCAATTCTTTAGGATATACAAATTTATTAGAGGTTGTTCTTCGAGGTTCTAATGCTTTTATTATCCTTTCTGGGGCAGGAAGATTCTTCCTCATGGGGGCAAGCAGAAAGATTGAGGATTTAGGCAAAATTGTAACAGTATTTCGCTATTATGCTGGTGAAATCGCAAAACGATATCCTAAAACATAATATTTGAACGATCTTTTTTCTATTCATATAAAAGTATTAAATTAGAAATGGAAGTTAGTGAATAATGTCAGAAGTTAAAATATTTGTTGATGTGAGCGAAAAAACGACAGATAAGGTAATAATCTGCCAAGAAAATGCCGATAAGTTGGGGATTAAAAATGGATCTTCAATCGAAGTTCACAACCCTGATAATGGTAAAAAAGCAACTGCTGTAATAGAAATTTCTAATATGGTATTAGATTTTGCTGGACAAATTTCTAAAAACATTATAGATTCACTGGATTTTATGGGGATCGAATTAGTTCTTCGACCAATGAGTGCTGCTGGATCAGTCCCTCCCTCGTTACAAAGTCCGAAAGTTCCAAATACAACATCAGCTACTCCTCCTGCTATTTCACCACCTAAAACAAATTTAACACCACTACCAACCAAACCAATTGATTTAACACCTTCTAAACCCGTACCTCAACCTCTCCCCATATCACCCCCTCCTTCCACTCCACAACCAGTTCCTGGGCTTGTGCCATTACCAACTGAGCAACCTAAACCTACACCCCCACCGCAATTAATACCTAAACAAAAGCCTCCCCTTGCTCAAACATCAACACCTGCTCCTCTTCCACAACCAAATATGGCACCAATTCCCCAATTATCACCTACATCCATACCGCCACCCCCAACACCATTGCCTCAAGCCCCACCACCTCAAATGAGTCGCCCTCCTGCGAGTCAAATCCCAATATCATCTCCACAACAGGATTTTAGTGCTCCTGCAGCACCTGCAGATCCATACCCAAATAGAATTGATGTGCAAATGTTAAGTGGTCAAAAAAATGGGGTTGTATTAACTCCTATTATTGACGATTCCATTGAAGGTGGACGCGTTAAATTAAGTAGCACGGTTGTTCAACAGTTAGGATTAGGGCAAGGAATGCTAATTGGATGGGAAGATCCACTAACGCGTTCTATAGGATCTGCAAGGATTGATCAAGGTATGATTGGTCCTTCTGAGATTAGAATGAGCAGAGACACGAAACAAGACACAAATATCTTCGCTGACCAAATAGCAGTTTTTTCCACTGAACCTCCAATTCAAAAAGCTTCTGAACTCATGTTAGAAGTTCAATCGCAACCAAACTTAATGGGTTACGCTCTGGTTAGTCCAAGAACGCAACATACTCTCTCACTTGTTCAAGATAATATTCTTGCTTTTGAAGACGAACTAACGGGAGCGATTGGAGCAGGAAAAGTAGAGATATTAGAATCTGTGCCAGATAATACTATCATTATTGATAGTGAAATCTTAGAAGCGTCAGGAATCGGTAGTTTTGAAGTTAAGGTATATAAAAATCTTAGGCCGATAATACCTTTACAGAATATATCGTTAGGAATTTCACCAATTTCTGGCGAAAATATGTGGGAAATAATTAGTACTGCTCGACAGAACGTTGCATCTCTTAAAGGCTGGTTATCTAATTATGTCATATTCAAGGGTATCAAATTAAGATGGAATGCCGTAAATATCGCGTGTTCGATACTCTCGACTACTCCGGATTTAACCGGTGATATTTTAGCACAAGTAAATGAGAACACAGCTATTAATTTAAGCCCAACGGGGTTAGTTCCGTTTAATGCTATACTAATAATCGATATAAGCCGTTCAATGATGGCACGTGACGTTTTTGTTCAAAATATCGCACCTGCTATTGAAGGTATTAAAGCAGCTATGGAATCACGCGAAATTCAAGAGTTTTTAAAACATTTCAAAGCGGGTATTAATATTCCTAGACGAATCTCAGCAGCTTTTGCAGCCGTCCTTTTCTTAAGCGAAAAGGTTGGGCGGGGATTTGGAGAAAAAGTCTCCGTTATCCGATTTGCAGATGAGGCTCAGATATTGCCTTTCGGAAACAGTTATTATATGGATTCTGCTAGCGGAAAGAAAGGAGTTCTAGAAGATGCAGCACGTATGATTGTAGATCGAATAGGAAATTCTTACGGACAGGCAACTAACATGTCTAGTGCGATGGAAAAAGCACACCAAGTTTTAACCGAATTCGACAAAATGAGTCCTGGAAATCCGCAACCGACTATGATAGTCCTCTTAACAGATGGAATTCCAACGGATAGCGACTCTTTCCTTAAATCTATAAGAGTATTCCAAGAAAATCCCAATGTAGTGATATATATCGTTGGTCTCGGGAATCCCGATGATGAATTAATGAATAGAGCTGCTCAATTATGCGGTGGCGAGTATTTCAAACCAGAAGATGCTGGAGAACTATTAATTTGGTATTCCAAAAGAGCGAGAGATTTAACTGTAAAAATGAAGTCTCACAAAGAGTAAATCCTGATTTACTTTTTTAATACTTAATTTTTCAGTGAATAGAAAATTAATGAAAATCTAGTGGTGGAATATAGTTTAAATCTTTCTTTAATTCGAGATATTTGTATAAAATTTTTATACTAATAATTTAATAATATTTATAACAAAAACATACAAATTGTGTTCAGATTAATGAAAGAAGTCAAAATTCTTACAATAGACGAACGAGGGAGGATCGTAATTCCACAGATCGTAAGAAAATCATTAGGAATCACAACTAATTCGCAGTTAATGATGATTAGTGACTCAGAGATTAAAGAAATAAAGATTACTCCGATTGGTTTACAGAATGAAAGTAATCTCATTAAATTAAGAATTACAATGGGAGATATTCCTGGAGCGTTGGCAAAATTAGCAACAACATTTGGAGATTTAAAACTTAGTATGATGTATAGCGAAGCTGTAATAGTTGAAAAGGACAAATCAGCAGTATGGACAGTTATTTCAGAGGCTCCCAATTTTGCTTTAGAAGAACTTGAAAAGGTGTTGAAGGAAAAGGGAAAGGCAATAAAAGTAGAATTCTTACCGCTAGAATAGGTTATATTAATTAAATATTATTGATGAAATCGCATGGCTAAAAAAAAGAAGAAGGATAGAGAAAAACCAAAAAGTAAAGTACCTATTGATGCTTTAGATACTGTTCTGAAATCGTCTAAGAAAACCGAATCAGCTCTACATGATATGCTTAAAGTGGATGTCGACGAAAAAAAGTCAGTTTTTTTGAAAGAAGTGGATAGGAAAATTGAGCCACAACTTTCTTATGAAATTAAGAAAAAAATTGCAGAAGATTATGTAATGGAAGAGGTTCCACTAGTAAAAAGAGATCCTGTAAAGAATAGAACACCAATCTCAATGGTCCAAGAAACACAAGAAACAGCAGAGAAAGGACTTGCTATAGAAACAACAAGTACCGCTAAAAAACCTTCATTCTCTAAGAGAGATAATATATATGCAAAGTTATCTGATTTTTTTGAAGAAGTATTTAATAGTTATGTAGAGAGATATAATCAATGGGAGAATTCTATATCTTCAATTCTTTCAATTCTTAGAAAAATGAGAAAAATAACTAAGAAAAACACAGAGGATCTAGTATCATCAATAGGGAGTACCTATGAAAAAATTCAATACAACTTGGAGCAATTCAAATTAAAACGAGATGAAGTTGAAAAGATTACAGATGTAGACATTGAATCTATGTCTAGTGAATTTAAAAAGGTTTTAGGGTTATTAGAATTACAGGTAAAAGAATATCAGCTAAAAAAACTATCAGATGAATATGTTCATGAACAGCAGAACCTTTGATAATAGTTTCGTTTATTAAATCGTGATATTACCAATTTAAGTAAAATTATGTCAAATAAGGATAACAATCAATTACTTCCATTAATTCTAGATATTGGTAGTGACAAATTCAGGCTAGGATGGGCTGGAGGCGATTTTCCCGACATTATTGCTCCAAGCGTTTATGTTGATATCACTGATTATTTATTTAACTCTAATATAATCGCATCTGATACAATAGATGGTTTGGAAGACATTTTTTTAGATACAAACAATCAACCTCACTTAGTGGGACACGACGCTTTAAAGTATCAAAACATTTTAAATATACGTGAGTTTAGTAAAGAAAGCAATTATAATATTCTTTTAAAATTTTTTTATTACCATTATCAGCAATTAAACATTAAAGAAGAATTCCAATTTAAGCAACCTCTTATAATTATTACTCCATTCTATAAATCAAAGTTAGAAAAAACAAAAATCCAAGAAATATTCTTCAAATATTTAAATTTTCCTTATATCATTTTTTTACCCGAAACTCAAGCTATTTTATCAACATTACAAAAGTCTAGTGGAGTAATAGTTAATATTGGAGAATCTTACACTTATATTTCCACAATTTTTCATGGGTTTACAAATATTATGGCTAGAGATATGTTCCCAATAACAGGAACAGATATTACTAAATATCTCCTAAACCTAATTTTGAGTAAAAACAGTGCTCCTAAAAATCTATATTTAGATAAAGCTATAGCAAAAGAAATTAAAGAACAAATATCCTTATGTGTACTTGATCCTAATGGAGAGAAAAAAAGAGTAAAAGAAGGTTTAACAAAATATGATCGGGTAGTCGATCTGCCAGATGGTACTAAATTACTTCTAAATTCAGAACGATTTTTATTATCTGAACCTTTTTTTGACCCAAAAATCATCCATGTTGATTACATGAGTATAGCTGAAGCGATTTCGAAAGTTGTAAAATCATGGGACAGAGAAAATTGGGAGGAGCTTCTTTCAAATGTCGTTCTTTCAGGCGGAAGTAGCCTTATATCTGGTCTGAGGGACCGATTAGAAATAGAACTACAAAAATACTTCTCAGAAAAACTAAAACAAAAAATTAAAATAATAGCGGCGTCAGGTAGAGATAATATGGGCTGGATTGGAGCCTCAGTATTGTATTCAAAAGATCAATTAAAAAAGGGTTGGATACGTAATCCTAATTTAAATGATTCTGATCCTCAACAAGAAGATCAGATGGCACCTGAATGAAGAATTATAACAAATTACATCGGTGTATTGAATGGTTATTGATTTAAAAACAAAAAATGATTTCTTAATAGATTTTCAGCAGAAAGTTATACAGGGAAGAAAGTTGTTACAATCAGCAAATCACCTCTGGGCTGATCGTTTATTAACTGATTTGTATTTTGAAATCGAAAAAACAAACTGGCTCGATATCCAAAAAAAGCACCAATTAATTATGATTATATCAAATTCGTG
>JBHLLM010000112.1:0-8284 GCA_048885575.1 Candidatus Hermodarchaeota archaeon | reverse complement strand
CCATTTTAATTTATTTTCTTATCTATATTAAGAAAGGTATAAATCTAAAATCTTATTGTTTTTGATGAAATGTTGACAGAGATGACAAATTTATGACATTTGCGTCCCATTTTATTCCCCCTCTTTATGATACTGTATAATTTCTGAGACAAAGATTTATAAATGCAGTTTGGATATAAGGATATTATTACATTATTAAAGTCGTAACATCATCTAATTTTATATAATTTTTTATTGAGATGACACTATGTTAATAATACATTTTTTTGTGATTTAATATGAATAGCAATTACCGTGATCTAATAAAAATTAAAAATATTGATCAAGATAATTTGCCGTCCGCTAAAAATGTTGATTGTTGTCCTAATCCATCCATCGAGGAACGTGATGGCAATAAAGTTTGCCTAAATTGTGGTGTGATTGCAGAACGAACATATGTGGGTAATGAAAGAAGAGCCTATACAATAGAAGAAATTCAGAATAGAAGAAGAACCGAACCTCGTTGGCGAGATTTTGGTCCTAGAACGATGTTACCTACTACTAAAACTGATTCAAAAGGTAAATCAATAGGCCCCAAAGAACAAGCTTTATTTTCCCGATTATCTAAAATTCAAAATTCGTTAATCTCAAGCATTGAGAGAAACTTCTGGGAAGCTAAACCGAAATTAAAAATGTTAACTTCCAAATTGAATATTCCTGAATATATTTCAGAAACCGCTTGGAAGGTTTATAGCATTGTTGCTAAGAAAAAGTTAACAATGGGAAGATCTATTAATGGTTTCATAGCGGGTTCTCTCTACGCTGCAATTAGAGTTCATGATTTTCCACGGTTATTAGACGAAGTATGTGAAGCTTCTTTAACTCCTAGAAGAACTGTTCATAGAAGTCTAGCTATGATTATTAGAGAAGTATTACCTCAATTAGGGTTAAGGTATCAGCCTATCACTGCAGAGAGCTTAGTATTTAGATTTGGAAACGAATTAAACTTACCTATGAAAGTTCAAAAGGTTGCAATTGACATGTTAAGAGCAGCATCTCAGAACGGCTTAGCGCGAACCGGGAAGGACCCTAAAGGATTAGCTGCCGCATGTATATATATCGCAGCGAAGGATGGAGCTATTAGAAAAACCCAATCTCTTGTTGCTGATGTAGCTAAAATAACTGAAGTGACACTGCGCAGCAGGGCAAAACAAATTAAATCAAGGCTTTAGGCGAATTAAAGTTTAATAAATCAATTTGATCAAATAATCGTATCATTATCTTTTTTTTTTATTTTGACCAAAAAGCGTAAATTTTCTAACTAGTAGACTTTCCTTCTTGAATTAGAAGCATCCACTTAAGACCAATTCCTCCAAAGATTAATCCAGAGATCAAAAAGCAACTCACAACAACCGTAAAGTAAATCCACATTATATTTCCTATTATATTAGATGGTAGATAAAGCCAATATTGTAAGGTTTTATCGCTTATGCCCGTATTTATAGTGCTGTTACCTAATAAAACAAAGAAAGTTGTTTTAATAAAACCCCCTATAATTAGGAATAACCCAATTATCAGTAAATGTTTGGCGAGTCTTTCGCTTTCGATGGCTTTATTGTTAGCTAGTTTGAATATCGAAAACGATAACACCATAAAACTACAAATTACACACAATAGAATGATCCATAAAAGCATAGCATGAATAGTCATAAAACCTGATTGAAAAATTATGCTAATAATACTAATCTGCGAACTATCTAATGTAATGGTAATCAGTGAACTAAATAATATTAAATCAAGGAGTTCGACTATAGAAAGCACTAAAAATATAATACTAAATACTTTCAACCACTTAAAGACCGCCTTTCTTTCCAATTTTTACCAACTCGTTATTTTAAGAAAGTTAATTATTATGCAATATTTCTTAAGAATCTTTTATATAATATTTAATTTGATGATTTAATATAAAAATTTTATAAATAAGAAACTAATATTTTTTTGAAGAATTAGCAAAAATTAATGAATCAACTCAATCAACTGATTAATTCTTGAATAATAATAAAAAAAATTTCGCGGAAGATACCGAGTGTAAACATAAGAACATTAGACAAGAAGGGGGTTTTTTTGTCTGTCAAGATTGTGGTTTAATTGAAAAAGATCAAATTGCATTTGAAAGAACAGCTAGTCAGGATTTTTATTCTGATTCTCAATTAGAATACGAGAGAAGAATAAGGATAGGCGATTCTAAGGCAATACAAGATCCAGAAATACGAAAACGTTACGAACAGATAAAAACTTTGAATAAATGGTTTCAAGATTCCCAGAGTAGCTTCACTGAACAGAAGAAAACAATAAGTATGTTAAAGAGTTATGGTATTGGTTTAAATATTAATAATACTAAATATTCCGAGATAAAGGACAAATACTTGCGATATAACAAATATCATCGTCAAACGTACGAAAATATGGTTATTATATTTCTTGCGATTATTTGGATGGAGATTAAGGAAACAACACATATTAGAGTTGAAGATTTTATAAAAGCATCAAAAGAATTGGGACACAAAATAAATAAAAAAATGTTAAATAACGCCATGCTAAAAGTTAAAAGAACAGATAAAAGATTAAAGAGCTTCAAAAATGTAGACAATTTAGAACAAGAAATAAAGAGTAAAATTAAAATTCTCTTTCAAAAGGATTTAAACAATATCCGATATGAAAGAGTAAAACAACATTTTCAAAATGAACAAGAGTACACAAATTTAAAATTAGAGATGCAATTGATAGCAAATAAAGTTTTGGATATTATTCCATACAACAGTATTCAAAACTTAAACCATAAAGCGTTTACTGCCGGATTGATTTATTATATAGGACAAACTCTTGATAATCGCAAAATATTCACCCAAAGTATCGTTGAACAAACTAGTAGATTTTCAAGTACGACAATTAGAAAAAAATATCACCTTTTAGTTGATATTTTAGGAGATCCCCAAGAATTTATTATCTAATTATTAAACTTATTAAAGGATTGGAGAAAAGGTTATATAATTAAAAATGTTAAAATCAATAATCATTAGTTATTGATGTAATCTACATTATAAATCGAAAAGAATATGAATCGAACCCAAACTTTTTCTAGTACAGCCTATATCCAACCAATTGACGATTTAATTACTCAGTTTCAAACAAATCTTAATGATGGCTTGAGCGAATCGGAAATTGAGAAAAAATTTCTTAGATACGGGTATAATGAATTACCAAAAATTAAAAAATCCTTATGGAAAATATACCTAGCACCAATCTTTAACTTTTTAATTATAATTTTAATAATTTCTGGAGGAATTGTTATATTACTTGGAGATCAAACTTCAACAATTATTACATTTACGGTTGTAATTATTAATTCAATTACCGTTATAACCCAACAATACAGAGCTCGAAAAGCATTAGAAGCCCTTAGGCAAATCGCCGCCTTAAAAACTGTTGTGTTACGAGATGGGATTCAATTGGAGATTCCTTCAAGAGAACTCGTTCCAGGAGATATCATTCTATTAGATCAAGGCGATAAAATTGGCGCAGATGCGAGAATTATTGAGTTAACGAATTTATCGGTTGATGAAGCTCCTCTTACTGGAGAAAGTGAACCAGTGGAAAAAAGTGCTGAACTACTAGAAGAAAAAGATTTATCTATTCAAAGACAAACTAACATGGTATTTATGGGAACTTATATAAATACGGGGAGAGCGAAAGCTTTAGTGACTGGGACGGGAGTTGATACCGAAATTGGGAAAATCTCGAGCCAGTTAAATGAAATGGGAAGCATAGAGGATATTCCACTCACAAGAAAGTTGAATCGATTAGGATACATTTTAGGAACAATAGTCATCCTATATCTAATTGCGTTAATCGCGTATAAGTTTGCAGTTTTAGGGTTAGAAGGATTATTTGTTGGCGAACACATTAGGGAAGCGATTATATCATCTATTTTAAGATCAATGGGAATTATGCCTATCAATTTACCGCTATTAACTACCCTCGTACTTGTTACTGGGGTGCTAAATATGGCTCAAAGCGGAGTTATCATTAAAAATTTGTCCGCAATAGAATCCCTTGGGAGAGTATCTGTAATTTGTTCAGATAAAACGGGAACTATTAGTAAAAACGAAATGACTGTTGAGATGTTTTGGATAAACAATAAAGAATACCACGTTTCAGGTTCGGGTTATGATCCCGAAGGGATGATACAGGAGAACGGAAAAGCCACAGAGTTAATGGAAAATCCAACTTTTATAAAATTCATAGAATCGAGCGTGTTAAATAACA
The DNA here is from genome assembly GCA_048885575.1 of Candidatus Hermodarchaeota archaeon. Classification (GTDB taxonomy): domain Archaea; phylum Asgardarchaeota; class Lokiarchaeia; order Sigyniarchaeales; family SOKP01; genus SOKP01. Next base: position 3,979 of record JBHLLM010000112.1, on the reverse strand, counting down.
CTGCAAAACTAGTATATGAAGATGTAAAAGTACGACTAAAAGAATCGAAAGAATTAGCCGTGAGAAAAGCTTTAGGTTCCCCAACAGAGGCTTCATTGCTCGTATTAGCAGAAAAGGCGGGATTTCTTCCTTACGATTTGAAAAATAAATATACTTTTTCCAAGGAATTTTCATTCAGTTCTGATCTTAAACGAATGACAACTGTCTGTAAGCTTAACGAAGATAACTCTAAGTTTTTAGCATTTTCGAAAGGAGCTCCCGAGAGAATCTTAGATATAAGTACTCAAATTGAAGTAGATGGAGTGGAAGAACCGTTAACAGAAAAACTTAGAACCTCCATAATCGAAAATATTCAAATAAGAGCAAACCAAGGGTATAGGACTTTAGCTATTGGTTATAGAAAAATTAAGAGTAAACAAGAGTTCATCAGATCCGATATTGAAAATCAAATTGTTTTTTTAGGGTATGTTTCGATACTTGACCCACCAAGAATTGGAGTCAGAGAATCAGTTGAAGAAGCAGAATCTGCTGGTATTAAAATTGCAATGATCACCGGGGATCACCCTGCCACAGCAAAGACGATTGCCTCCCAGATGCGAATTTATAAAGAAGGAGATTTAGTTGTAGAAGGTGACGAAATTAAGGCTTTAAGTGATGAAGATTTCGAAAAGGTTTCAGTTTTTGCTCGAGTGAATCCTTCTGATAAAGAAGTAATAGTAAAAAGATACCAATCAAAGAATCGTATTTGTGCTATGACGGGTGATGGTATTAACGACTCACTAGCCTTGAAACTAGCAAATGCAGGAATTGCATTCGGTATTACTGGGACTGATGTTGCTAAGGAAACTGCGGATATGGTCATAAGTGATGACAATTTTACATCTATCGTAAGGGGTGTAAAAATAGGACGTGGCTTATTTTCAAGAATTCGCACAATAATATACTTTTTTATTTGTTTAAATTTAATGGAATCTGTTATTTTTTTTTCGTATGAATTTGTTCCATTATTTCAACTCTTTAGTTCTGAATGGCAACATATTTACATTTATGGGATTGTGCATTCTCTACCCGCTTTAGCTTTAGTAATTGATAAACATCCTAAAGATGTGATGAAAGAACCCCCCAGAAATGAAGAGCAGCTATTAAATAAAAATATGTGGATATTACTAGTGATTCACGCGTTTTTAATGGGGGTGGGATTAGTTTTAGCTATTCAACTTACTTTAGGAGGAATCTTCCCATTAAATGAGTGGAATCTTAATCCCGATATTAGTTATATCAACAGTTTTCCAGATGATGTGTTGTTGGCTCAAAAGGCTAGAACTATGTTTATTACAACTTTATATATTCTAGAAACTTCTTTCATCTGGAGCATTAGACGCCCAAATAAAAGCTTATATAAAAGCTTCAAAGAAGAATTCAGTTTTCCCTTGTTCGCTATTAGCTTTCTTACGCTTACTCTACACATTCTCTTTGTTGTGTTTTCGCAAACTGTCAACTACTATGTTAACATTGAGTTCGGTTTAAACTTTCAAATTAATTTTATGTTTCTTAGCGGAACTGACTGGATCTTTTGCATCTTAATGGCTACACCGGGGATTTTTGGGATTGAAATCTTTAAATATTTCGCTAGAACTAAGAGTATTATATTCTAATTTCTCTTTTTTAGTGGGAACAAGAAATTTCGCATTTAAGACAATTATTGAGCGTAGACATTGCTAATGTTCGATTAACTTTTGGAATTAAATTTATTTGGGTTGTGGGACTTAAGCTTGATCAATCAGACAATACTAAGAAAATTATTGAGAATTTATTAAATAAAAATACTATAAAATAAAAATAAGAAATTCTATTGTCTATTTATTATTAATATTTAATATATTCAATTTAAAAAATCTTTGAAAGTCGCGGGAGAATTTCTCATGGAAGAGACTTATTACAATATGGAGTTAGATCAAATCTATAGCAAATTTCAAACAAACTCCACTGAAGGTTTAACAGAACATGAAGCCCAGAAGCGGCTGGAGCAATATGGTTTAAACGAAATTCCCAAAGCATCGAAGGGATTTATTAAAATCTATCTTGCTCCTTTATTCAATTGGCTAATCGTCATATATTTATTCGGAGCATTAATTTTGTTTTTAGCAGCAATTTTAGGAGGTGAAGGAGACTGGGTCTTTATCATCATTACACTCGGCGTAGTAGCTCTTAATTGCTTTGTAGCAATCATACAACAGTATAGAGCAACAAAGAAATTGAACGCTTTACGAGAAATGACGGCTCCCACTACTACAGTCATCCGAAACGGGAAAAAAACCGATATACTGACCAAAAATGTAGTATTAGGAGATTTATTAGTATTAAAGCAAGGCGACAGGATACCAGCTGATGGAAGGATAATTCATTCTTCTAATTTCGAAGTTAATGAATCTAGTCTCACTGGTGAATCAGAACCAGTAAGGAAAACACAAGAAGGCGGTGCCTTATCGAAACAAGATATCTCCATTGGAGAAAAGCATAATATGATTTTTTATGGGACTTTTGTCACTACTGGAAATGGTACTGCAATCGCAGTAAAAACTGGTAAAGACACAGAGATCGGTAAGATATCCCAAGGCTTAGAAGATGCTGGAACACCAGATATTCCTATTCGAGAGAAGATGAATAATTTTGGCAAGTGGCTTGGTTTAATCGTTATTGGTCTATGGCTTTTTATAATGTTAATCCTCTGGATTGCAACCGGAGATATCAATGTTACTAAAAGCTTAAATTCAGCATTAGATTTATTGCCTATTAATATTCCGCTCCTTGTAACAATTATATTACTGACTGGAGTATTAGCAATGGCTCACCATGGCGTAATAATTAGAAACCTAGCCTCAGTTGACAGTCTTGGTCGCGTAAGTGTAGTCTGTTCAGATAAAACGGGCACCTTGACTAAAAATCAAATGTCTATTCAGCATGTTTGGACAAATGGTTCGACATATAAAGTTACTGGTAGTGGATATAGTCCTGAAGGGGACATTATTTTAGTTGATGACCCGAAAAATCCTACTTATGTGAAACATATTGAAGATTTTCCACAACTTAAATTACTCCTAACATCCGGATTTTTAAACAATAACTCAGCGTTGGTTAAAAATGAGGTTGTTGTTTCGGGAAAAATAATTCCTAATTGGAATGTAATTGGGTCTCCAACTGAAGGTGCTTTAATGGTCCTCTTTCAAAAAGGTATGGGAGACTATTTACTTGAAGATTTTGAATACATTAAGGAATATCCATTCGATTCGAAGGTAAAACGAATGACTAAAATTTATAAAAAAGAAGAGAAATTTTATTCCTTTACTAAAGGTGCGAGCGAAATATTGATACCTTTGTGTAAGAAAGTTTTATTTAAAAACCAAGAGTTAGATCTTACCGACGAAATTAAAAGTAAAATTATCAAGATTGCAGATATCTATGCTGAACAAGGATTTAGAATTCTTAGTTTATGTTATAAGAAGTTAGATGTTATTCTTTCTGAAGACGATGAAAGTAGAGCTTTATGCGAATCTGATATGATATATATTGGTTTTGTCACGATCCTCGATCCTCCCAGAGAAGGTGTAAAACAGAGTGTTCAACAATGCCATGACGCAGGAGTAGATGTTGTAATGATCACGGGAGATTCTATCAAAACTGCTCGTGCAATTGCTAAACAGATCTCCATTATTCAAAATGATGATGAGACTGTTGTGGAAGGAAAGGATATAAAGAATGTTAAATCATTTTTTGATTTTAGCAAAATCAAGGTATTCGCACGTGTATCGCCTGAACATAAACAAGATATAATTGAAAAGTATCAAGATGCTAGCCAGGTTGTGGCTATGACTGGTGATGGTGTAAACGACGCTTTAGCGTTGAATATGGCTGATGCAGGCATAGCCCTAGGAATTCAAGGAACTGATGTAAGCAAGGAAGCCGCAGATATGGTTATAAG
>JBHLLM010000111.1:0-8303 GCA_048885575.1 Candidatus Hermodarchaeota archaeon | reverse complement strand
ATAATACTAACAATTTAAAAGATGATGAGTTTTTATTTAGTGAAACTGTTGGAAGATTTATAATCGAGACAAACCCAAAAGATTATGAAGAGATCATAAACCTTGCTGAAAAGAACGATGTCACCGTGAAAAAGTTAGGTGTAATAACCAATAAATCAGAAATAAATATAAAAGGAATAAGTCAAGATATTAGACTTGATGTCAATAGGATGAAAGAACTGTACGATTCGACAATACCTAACCTTATGGAAATATAATCACTTTATAAGGGTATTATTTGTTTTAATATCACGAACATTTTTAAAAAATAAATGCAATTTAGTTATATTCTTTATTTTTCCTAAATACTAATTTTTGAGAATTTTTGTTATACGAACTATGAGAGCTCGGGCATGCATTAAATGTAAGGAGTATATGGTAATCCATGCAAATAATCCCTTTAACCAGAGCAAGATTGACTTCTTTGAAAGAAAGCATCATTTACATACGCTGATTACTGTTAATCTTGATGAAATAAAGGATCAATATAAAATTATTAAAAATAATGGCTCAAACGGTTCCTCCGAAGAATATCGTAATTCTTAGAATCCCTTTTTTATATCTTATTTTATTAATATTAAGATAATTTTATAAAAATTCAAATATAGAACTTATTGAGTCTATAATCTTAAAAGGAATAATTTCTTTAGTTGAGGAATTATTGAATTGTCCTTTCCCTGTTTTAACAAGGATTCCTCGAATGTTAGCGTTCTGAGCACCTAGAATATCAGTTTCGATATCATCACCTACCACAATAGTGTTATTAGCTGGTAAACCTAACTTTTTCAACGCTTGCATAAAAAATTCTTTAGAAGGTTTGCCAAATATCGTGGGTTTAACATTTGCTGCTCTAGCAATCATGTGAACAAAAGAACCTGTATCTATCACCGGTTCTCCATTACTATCAAGATAGTATTTATTTCCTTGTGTTCCAAGTAGCTTCGCATTATTTTTTTTAACATATTTAAACGCATTGTTGAGCCTCTTTACATCCCAATTATCGTGGAAATCACTTATAATCACATAATCAGGCACTTCTTCTCCTTTAATCTGATGAAAATCCGTAAATGCGTCTTGTACTTCTTCAGTCGCTACTAGATATATCTTGCTCTCTAATTTATCTGAAAGGAATTCTTTTAACGCGATTAACGGGGTAAAAATCTCTCTTTCATTCAATTTAAAATTATATTTTCTAAGTGAATTGTAGATATTTTTGGGAGTTTTGCTATCTGTGTTAGTTAAAAATAACAATTTTATTCCTTTCTCCCTTAGTCGATTAATAGTTTCAATCGCTGCAGGGATTGGTTTGCCTTTGAAATAGAGAGTTCCATCTATATCTGATAAAACTCCTTTAATGGGATCCAATAGCTTTACACCTAAATGGTATTAAATATTAATTTAGTAAACTAAATAAATATTAAGAAGAAGGAAAAAAAGAAAAGATATTAGTGTAACCTATCAATTTTCGATTAATAGTAGAGGATTTGGTCTTTTTTCATGATATTCAATAACTCAGTTTTCCAAACATCACCTGCTATTCTAACTTTGTTGTGGGATAGAATTCCCATATTTAATTATACAATATTAATGTGGCTATATAAACTTATCGCTCGGAATCTATAAAAATTCTACTAAAGTAAATTAAAATAGAGAGCAATTTCAATTTGAAGTTGAAATTTTGAACAATAATGTGTTTAAATTGCAGATTCTTGAAAAACATTTAAATTATGATATATTGAATGATGTAATTCTAAAAGAACTCATACTAAAACCTTAAATATGGTATTAAGAACTAAAAATATTTATAATATTATCTCCAAATGAAATATAATGAAAATTGCAATCGATATTGACGGTGTCTTACTTGATATTATCGTAAGATATTGTGAAATTTATAACAAAAGATATGGTACTAATTATAAAAAAAAAGACATAACGAACTGGGATTTTTTTAAAGATTGGAACATAAGCGAAGAGAAAGCATTCAAGATCTTTTACGAGATATATGCGGATTCTATGAAAATTCCATTTATAGATGAAAATGCGCCAAAAATAATGAAGAAATTAAATGAAAAATACGATGTTGATATCGTTTCTGCACGCTTGCCCGAATATCGTACTTCAATCGTAAATAAGTTAAATTTTCATAATATAAGGGAAGGGATTCATTATGTTGAATTAATACTATTGCATCATAAACCTTACGATATTAAGTTAAAGCAAAATTACGATGTTTATATTGATGATAATCCTAATTTGGTTGAACCTATAAAAAATTTAGAAAATAGAACCTTGTTGTTGTATGACCAACCTTGGAACCAAAATTCAGTTTGTAGGAAGAATGTCTATAGAGTTTATGACTGGGAAGGAATTTATAAAAAAGTTGTAGGTCAACCCTTAGCATAAGTCCCAAGAGCATAGAAGTAATCTAATTTTTGCAAAATATTTTTCCCATAAGTCATTTTTAGATTTGTTTCATCTTTTCTTTCAGTTAATTTAACCAAATTGAATAGGGTATTAGGGATTTTCGAATGTTTTGGGACTATCATATGATTTGCTCCAAGTGATATACCTATTCGAATCAGATCGACAGCGGTATCTAGGTTTTTAGCAATCAATGGTCCTAATCTTTGTCCAGAGATTAAAGCATAACCCGCTTTATCTATAATAATCAACTTCGACCCATGACTCAATTGTACATTTATAAATTCATGTCTGTCAAATCCCATTGCAATGCTGTCAATGTTAGCAGCCCATTCGGGAAAATAGTTAATTATTTTTGCATTTTCACCTAAAATTTTTGCTTTTGATAAATTGTTAGGTAATTCATAAACAGTTGTTCTATAATTACTTCGAAAACCAAATTTATGATAAATAGGTTCTCCAAATTTTGATGCGTATAACAAAAAAGTTTTACAGCCTAATGTTTTAGCCATATTTAATAATTTGGTAAAAATTGCTGTTCCTATTCCTTTTTGTCTAATCTCTGGTAATACAGCCATATATCCTATACTACATACTTCTTGGAAAATAAAAATAGCCCCTAATCCAATAATCTTCTTATCTTTATCAGCAATAAGAAATTTAGCTATATTTGAGTTAATTAAGGTATTTAATAAAATAACTTGATTGTTTATATCAGGTGGGATTATTCTAGCAAAAGAACGATATAATACTATGAGAGCCTCGTGGAGTTCATTGCTTTTTGGTTCTCTAATTAAATAATGTGTCATTATCTTTAATTAAATTTATTTTTCGGATTCGTATCCTAAGATTAAAGCTCTCAAATTAGCATCAATTGCTTTTTGGGGCACAACTTTAGGGATAATTACCTGTAATTGATTTAGACTTAAAGGGAACCCTTCAGTTTTAGCTAAAGCCCCCAAAAGAACCAGATTTGATGTAAGTGGGTTTCCTGTTTGGTTTGCAATTTCTGTGGCATTTACAAGATGAATATTTTTTGTAACCTTTTCTAATTTTGATAGAATGGTTTCTATGGAGAGATAATTCGTATTTTTATCGTTCACTCTATTGTATGTACTTTGAACGGGGTGCCATATATAATTATTTATTATTATAACACCATTTGGTTTTAGAAATTCGATATATCGTAATGATTCAATTGCCTCCATTCCGAGCAGAGCATCAGCTTCTCCATAAGGGATTAAGGGAGAGTAAGTTTCTTCTCCTATGCGGATGTGAGTATAAATTGATCCAGATCTTTGCGCTAATCCATGAGTCTCCGCAGTTCGAATATTCAATCCAAATTCTGCACATGTTATTCCTATTACATTTGAAACAAGCATTAATCCTTGACCCCCAACTCCACAAGTCATTAAATTATAAGTCATGCGGTACCTCCCTCTTATTCTTATATATTTTAATTACATCCTTTTCAGATCTTGTTTCGTGATTTGTGTAGGGACAGATAATCGAACATACTCCACACCCATCGCATAATTCAGGTGAAATATGTGAAGAATAACCATTCCATATCTTTCCTGTATCATCAGAATATTCTGTTATTTGCGATTCCATACTTATAGCTGGACAATAGAAGTCTTTCATGCATGTATGACATTTCCGGCAGACAGTTTGATCTACATAATATGGCTGTATTTTTTCTCCTCTTTTTCGTTTATTTCTATCGTTCCATAGGGCACATGGACCTCTTGAGATAATTATAATTGGTCCAGGTTCTTCCAACGCTTTTTTAAATGAACTAATGCAATTTTTTGCCTCAAAACAATCGTTAATTATTATCTTTTTAAATCCTATACCCCTCAACACATCTTCAATTTGAATTTTATTCTTAGGATCATTAGGTAATCCATACCCAGTTCCTGGATTTGTTTGTTGTCCCGTCATGGCAGTCACCGAGTTGTCCAGAATTATTACAATAACATTTTCATTATGGTGACAAATATTAATCATTCCTGGTAGTCCAGCATGAAAAAAAGTACTATCCCCAATTACAGAAATTACTTTTTCTTTGGCTCCCAAAGATATGCCGCTTCCAGCTCCGAGCGTTGCTCCCATGGATAGTAGTAGATCATCCCCATTTAATTTTGGATAAATTTCTCTGTTAAGAAGAAGCATGGAGTAACATCCTATATCGTTAATAAAAGCAATGTCATTTGATTTTCCAGTCACCGCTTTTTGGAGCGCCCAGAAGGTTGCTCGATGAGGACAACCGGGACAAAAAACCGGAATTCTTACTGGTAATATAGATTTTAATTCCTCAGTTTTTGCAACAATACTATCGTAATTAATGTTCGTTTCAACTTTGTAAACATTTTTAAAAACTTGGAAAACCATCGGGATGTTATATTCAAACGCTTCACTAAAATGACCGGAATCTTTGCCATATATATTTAATCTTAAATTAATGTCTTTTGCTAATGCTTTAATAAGAGTTTCGAGATATGGGGATAGCTCTTCAACTACAACTACTCCGTCTAATTCCTTTATGAAAGATGATATCAAGTTTCTAGGAAGAGGATATGTTGTTCCTAATTTTAAAATCGGGGGATTTATGTTAAGTTTTCTACACGCTTCTAATACATAATTATAAGAAACTCCTGATGTGATTACGCCAATGTTCAAGTTTCCTTCAATTATAGAGTTGAATTCAGAATGTTCAAAATCATTTCTGATTTGTTCTCTTCTTTCAAGCATTTTTAACTTAAGTTCGCGAGCCTTTGATCCAACAGTTGCGTATTTTTTATTAGCTGCTCGAAAGCTTCCTGATTTAAATTCAGTTCTATTTAGTGGTTCCAAAGGAACAACTGTAGATTGATGGTTAATCCGAGTAGTGGTTCTAACTAGAACTAATGTTTGATGTTTTTCGGAGATATCAAAAGCAGCTTTAACCATACTCTTAGCTTCCACTGGATCAGTTGGTTCCAGCATAGGGATATAAGAGTTATAAGCAAAAAATCTACCATCCTCTTCACTTTGAGAGGAATGACAGAAAGGATCGTCAGCAAAAATTAAAACACATCCTTTATTCACTCCGGTATATCCCAAACTAAAAAAACTATCAGAAGCAACATTTAATCCCACGCTTTTCATGGCAATTAGGGATCTTTGCCCTCCCATAGATGCCCCTGCTACAATTTCGAGTGCTACCTTCTCGTTAGTTGTAATTTCCATTTTTATATCAAACTTATTTGAAATCTGATAAAAGGTATCTAAAATTTCGGATATGGGAGAACCAGGATAAAAAGCAACTACTTTAACATCAGATTCTAAAGCTCCTCTTACAATGGCTTCGTTACAAAAAAGAAAAGCTCGATCTTTATCTTCTGAGATTACATCAGATATCATGTTTTAATTTCCCTTATTTTATTGTGTATTGTTATTAATAGGACAGAATTTCACTGTCTTTGATTGTAATTCTGGTGTTTCTCTTAAAATTATTTTGATTATTTTTTATAACTCTTCAAAGATAAAATAAAAAAAATTATATCTTTCAACAAACATGTCAGTATTTATTTCATCTCAAGCTAAAACTTATTAATTAGAAAATTTATGTTATGGACAACATAAATTTAATGCCTTAAGCAAAATAAACAAGATGAGTAGATCATGAAATCAAAAAAAATAACATATTTTTTAATTACTTTTCTAACATTTTCCACATTCTTAACATTTATACCAAGCAGTCAAGGGGAACTGAAGCTATCAGGATCCAAAATATTTAATGGTCTGTATGCAAATTACAGTTTTATAATGGGAACTTCAGTTTCAACGGGTTTCAATTATGTACACCATTCAGGAGATATATATAATGTTACTTGGTGGCAAAATGCTTCCGCCCCAGCCTCTTGGCAAGAAGACTTACAAACCAGACTTACATCAAATGTTACTGGTATTGGTACTAATTTTGGAAGTGGAGTTCATACCCCAGTCTGGATATTTGATAATACTACACTCGGTGATTCAATACCTATCGCTGTCGATGGAATAGGTGATCATACTTTCAATGTTTCTGGTGAAGATTCTATTTTTTATCCTGGATTTGGAAATTTAAATGTCTGGGTATTGGAAGATCTCTTCTACCCTTTAAATTTAGTGTTGTATGAAAAGAGCACTGGAATTCTTCTTAATGCTACATTCCAATGGTTTGGAGGGATTTATACTCTTACGCTCACAGATACAAATATGTTTGCTCATTATCAACCAGTAAGTAATGGAATTCCTGGATATAGTTTGGTTGTGTTTTTACCACTAACAATACTCATAACTATCTTAATACTGAAGAAGCGAAAAATTAAATTATAAACAACACTCAATAATCTCTTTTTTTTCTTAATTTAAGCTATTTATAAAAAATTGGGTGGAAAATTATTCTATTTTCAATATATCTGGGATCGAATACATTTAAATAGGTGTATTTCTATTAATATTATAATGTTCGATTTATGATATATTATAAATCGAACTAATAGGTGGTGAAAAATAAAAATGTTTTTTGGCAAGCGATTTAGCGGTCATGAGGGTGGGATCTTTTCGGGTTTGGATATCTTAGTACTTTCTATAATAGAAAACTATGATGGTATCTCTGGATATGATCTCGCAAGAAAAATAAACGAAAAATTCGACAAACTGTGGCACGCGTCCCCCGGCACAATCTATCCTCTATTAAATAGATTAAGTAAAAAAGGTTTTATTGAAATGGAAGTTGTAATTAAAAACAATCGAAATATCAAACTATATCGAATAACTGAGTCTGGCAAAAAAAGATTAAAGGAAGTTCTCAAGAGCAATTTAGAACCAAGCATCAATACCCTTGGAGAATACCTTAGGACAATTGTTCAGACTTGGATTCCTAACGAGGATCGCATACACAGTATGATGTCTTGCTTTCCGTATCATCTTGAGTATCCCCATAGAACTATAGATGAGGATGATTATTCTATCGCTAACATTGAACGTGTAAAAAGAATTTTAGGGGAATTGAATTTTTCTAAAAGCAGAATCTCTAAAAGGTTAGATCATATTAATAAAAGAATCTCTCTTTTTGAAGAATTGTTAAACGACTTGAAAATTAAGCGAAAAGAGAATACTAAAACTATAGAAATTGTTGACGATGATGATTATAACAATTTCAAAAAAGTTTAGTTTTCACCATCTAAATTCAAGAAATTAAAAAAAAGAGGTAAAAAGTAATGTGTGATGACAAACATTATGGACCCCGGCGTATGCATGGTTGTATGCCGTTTAATCCAAGAGACATAGCAAGAATGAAACGGATGGCTCATCAATTCATGGGAAATTTCATGGGCAGTTATATCCTCCACAATCTAGAAGATTTAGGAAATGATTACCTAATTACAGTACCACTGCCTGGTCGTACTAAGGAAGACGTAACAGTATCCCTGATTAATAAGAATTTGAACATTAAAGCGACTAAGCCAAAAATTCCTGAACATGAAAAAGGTAAACAAGATTCGGAACTACATGGATTTCCTTTTACGTTTAAAGGATTTACATTTGTAGATGTAAACATGGATGTTCCACTTCCTGTAGATGCAGACGAAAACAAAATATCGTCTAAAATGGCTAATGGTCTTTTAAGGGTTATAATCGGAAAGAAACCAGCAACACCTATAGATATTACTGAGGAACCAACCACCTAGGAAGTATTAAGGCGGAGTACTTTAGAATTAAATTACTTTACCAATCAAAGAGAGTTTTCATGTAAAAATGTAACTCTAAAGCACTCCAAATAATAAAATTCTTTTTCTTTTTTAATCTTG
>JBHLLM010000110.1:0-8317 GCA_048885575.1 Candidatus Hermodarchaeota archaeon | reverse complement strand
GTTGGAGAAATTCTTAATCCAGAGCCCTAAATTTGGTTTAATCTGCTTCTTTGTTTAAAATCTTTTTTTTATATCTCTCTATCTTTTTAAATTAAATGAAAATTACTTCAATTTTTATTAATCTAAGATGATCAATTTTAAATTTAAGGAATATGAATATTATCTTAATTTTAAATCAAAAATTAAAACGATTGGAAATACAATAATAAATAATATGAAATAATGAGGTAGAAAAAAATGGCAGAAACTGGATGGAAACACGCTGGTTGGGTATCTGGCTTAGGAAAATGGGCTTGGATAATATTAGTTATATTGGGCATTATACATATTATTGTTGGGACAGTTCCACCAATAGCAACCTGGGAGACAGGTCGAGCTCTTTGGGCCCTTAGTTTTCCGGCAATCCCATATCCTTACCCATTACCAATAGGAACAATAATATGGAATGTGCTAGGTGCTATTATATCTATAGTAGTAGCCTTATTTATTATTAGACCTAAATTTTCCAAACCATGTGGAGCGAAAGATTGGGAAGCTTTATACGGGTGGTCATTAAAATTAGGTGGTGCTTATGTTCCTTGGATGTTTATTTGGGGAATAGTTTATGCGATCTTCGGTTGGTATTCTTGGCCTGCAATATTTATATTGCTTCCAGCTTGTATGATAATTTTTGCTGGCCCAAGGAAGTATGATTGGAAATCGAAATAAATCTTATAACCAAATCCTTTTTCTTTTCTTTTAATTATTTGTCTTTAAGAAAAATAACCTAAATCGTAATTTTTAATTTAGTTGAAAGTTCTTTATATCTAGAACGCAATGTCACTTCTGTTATTCCTACAACATCAGCTATCTGTTTTTGCGTCAAATCTAATCCTTTTAATCTACATGCTAAATACAACGCTCCTGCTACAATTCCCTTAGGGTCTTTTCCACTCGTGGAAAATTGAGAGGAGAAATTATTCACTATCTTTCTAACAATTCCCTCTATTTCGTGATTTAATTGTAACTGTGCTATATAAGCCGGTATTAAAGCGCTAGGAGCAGTATTAGGTGATTTTATATTAAATTCTCTTATCAAAACGCGATAGCACCTTCTAATATCCTTATTATTTTCTGAAGATTCATCTAAGATCTCTTGAAAAGTACGTGGTACTTTTTTTAATCTAATTGCTAAATATATACAAGCAGCTATCATAGAATTTATTGATCGTCCTCGGAGTAGTTTCTTTTTAAATGCTTCTTTATACAATTTAATAGCTTCAAACTTGATGAAACTTGGAAGGTTTAAATTACTACATATTCTTTTTAGCTCCGTGGACGCGATAAGCAAATTCCTCTTTTCCCAAGTAATTCTAGTGTTCCATTTTACAGCTCTTTTTAAATCTGGATCGCTAATGTTTTTTTTGTCAATTACTGTAGTTAATCCCATATCAGGTAGTAAACTCGAAATTGGGGCACCTGTATGCTCTCTTTGAGTTTTTTCTTGAGAAGTATAAGCTCTTTTACCACTATGATTAAAATCTACACTTCTTTCATTTATCACTAATCCACACTGAGAACAAACATTTTCTCCTATTTGATTTAAAGAAATGATACTACCCCCACATTCAGGACAACCATTTGAACCTACCTTTATTTTAGAAATTATTTCTATTCTATTCACCTTTTTATAATCCTGTTGCTTTTAATTGTTCTAATAATTCTTTCTGCTTCTTGTTTACCCTTTTTGGAACTATTATTTTTACCCTTACTAACTGATTCCCTCTCTCCTCAGAGTTTAATTTATAGAAACCTTTATCTTTTAATCGCAATACGGTCGCATCTTTAGTTCCAGCAGGGACTGTAACATTTATTGTTTTTTCTATTCCTGGTACTTGAATTTTGCCTCCTAATGTAGCAGTAGTAAATGGAATTACGTGATCAATGTAAATATCATCACCGTCTCTTTCAAATAATTTATGATCTTTTATATGGACTGCTATGTACAAATCTCCTGGAGAACCCCCATTATCACCGGGCATTCCTTTTCCTTTAAGTCTTAGTTTTTGATCGTCTCTAACTCCCCGAGGAATAGTTACCGTTAGGGTTTGATTTGATCCAGTAATGGGATCTCGATATTGAACTTGTCTTTTCCCTCCAAGGAAAGCGTCCATGAAACTTATTTCCATATCGTATCTTAAATCGTCTCCTTCCCTTGGGTAATTTTGTGATTGATTGGATCTTGCTCTCGTACTCCCGCCTCTATTGGAAAAAACATCAAAAATATCTCCTAAATCGTTAAAGAAGTCATAACCTCCCGTTGATTGTCTTCTGTTAGAGTTTCGAGAGTTGCCAAAAATTTCACTAAAATCAAAGTTCCCAGGCATTCCAGATGTGGAATAATAATATGTAGTTCCATCAGGACCTCTCTGTACTCTTCCTCCTCTTGGAACATCGCCCCATTGTTGATATGACGATGCATCTCCTTCTACAACTCCAAATTTGTCGTACATTTCCCTTTTTTTATCATCGCTTAAAATACTATAAGCCTCGTTAATTTCTTTAAATTTTTCTCCTGACTTTCCCTCGTCAGGATTGACATCCGGATGATATTTTCTAGCCAATTTTCGAAATGCTCTCTTAATTTCCTCCTTGGAAGCGCCTTTCTGAATCCCTAACACATTATAATAATCTTTTGCCATAATTCTTTCCCCTTCTAACCTTAATTTTTAAAAATAAAAAATAAAAAAATAAAATAAAAAAACTAAATTTGGACTTACTCGTAATCAGCATCCACTACGCCATCGTCTTGACCTGTAGCTCTACGGAATTGTTCTTCTTCAACTTCATCTTTAGTTTTTCCTTGATATCCATAATTGTTTCCACCCATACCTCCAGGTGGAGCTCCTTGGTATGCACCTTGAGCTGGACCTTGTTGTTGTCCATAAATTCTAGATGAAACCTCGTGTAAAGAATTTTGTAAAGTTTCCATCGAATTCTTTATTCGAACCACATCATCAGATTCCATAGCACTCCTGACATCTGAGATCTTTTGCAGAATATTAGATTTTAAATCTCCTATTATTGATTCATTTTCTTTCAATAACTTTTCAGTTTGATAGATTAAAGCTTCAGCGTGATTCTTTGCTTCAGTTAATTCTTTAAACTTTTGATCTTCTTCAGCATAACTTTCAGCTTCTCTTACTTTTTGGTTGATCTCATCTTCTGACATCTTAGTTGATGCAGTAATCGTTATTGATTGACTTTTACCAGTTCCTTTGTCTTTCGCTGATACATTAATAATACCATTTTGATCGATGTCAAAAGTAACTTCGATTTGAGGCATACCTCTTGGAGCAGGTGGTATCCCCGTCAAATGAAATCTTCCTAAAGTTATGTTGTTAGCCGCTTTTGGTCTTTCTCCTTGTAATACGTGAATTTCCACAGCAGGTTGATTATCAGCAGCCGTAGAGAATGTCTCCGTCTTTTTGGTAGGAATCGTAGTATTTCGATTAATCAATTTAGTAAATACGCCACCTAAGGTCTCAACTCCTAGAGATAATGGAGTCACATCTAAGAGCAGTAAATCTTCAACCTCTCCAGTTAATACACCACCCTGAACAGCAGCACCCATAGCAACACATTCCATAGGGTCTATACTCCTTTCGGGCTTTTTCCCTAAGAAATCTTCAAAGATCTTTTGAACACTTGGCATTCTCGTTGGTCCACCAACTAAAATGACTTTATCAACTTCTCCTTTGTTTAATTCCGCGTCTTTCAATGCTTTAATTATAGGTGCTTCTAATCTCTTTAAAATAGGTTCAATCAGTTGTTCTAGTTTTGCTCGTGTAAGGCTCATAGCCAGATGTTTTGGACCTGAGTCAGTTGCTGTTATGTATGGTAAATTAAGATCTGTTGATACTGAAGTAGACAATTCAATTTTCGCTTTTTCAACCGCTTCTCTGATCCTTTGCATTGCCATAGAATCTTTACTTAAATCAACGCCTTCTTGACTCTTAAATTCATCAACAACATAATTTACAAGGAGCTTATCCATATCAGTTCCTCCTAATTGGGTATCTCCCGCTGTCGATATTACTTCAAAGACCTGATTGTCCAGTTCCATTATTGTAACATCAAATGTACCTCCACCTAAATCTAAAACTGCGATTTTTAATCTCGCATTTTTTTTATCTAAGCCGTATGCTACAGCTGCAGCAGTTGGTTCGTTAATTAAACGTTTAACAGTTAATCCCGCGATCTTTCCCGCGTCTTTCGTGGCTTGCCTTTGATTATCGTTGAAGTAAGCAGGCACGGTAATAATCGCCTCTGTAACTTCTTCTCCTAAATAAGCACTTGCGTCTTCTTTGATTTTTCTTAAGATCATTGCCGATATTTCTTGTGGCGAATAGTCTTTATTCTCGATATTCACTTTATAGGAGGTTCCCATCTTTCGCTTTATAGCTGTAATCGTTCGATCTGGATTTGAAATTGCTTGCCTTCTCGCAGGTTCTCCTACTAACCTTTGCCCATCCTTTGTAAATGCTACAACGGAAGGAAAAGCCTTTCCACCTAATGTATTACCTTCGGCACTAGGAATGATTGTAGGTTTGCCACCGACTAATACAGCAGCCGCTGAATTGGAAGTTCCTAAATCTATACCAATTATTTTTCCCATATTTTCTCACTTCTGTTTTTTTTAATTTTTATTATCATTTTTGTTTAAATTTATAAGTTTGATTTATTTTTTGATATTTTAACCCCAGCGGGTCTCAATATCTTGTTATTTAAATAATAACCTTTATTTAATTCTTCTATTATAGTATTTTCAGGGAGTCCTTCATTTTCTTCTACCATTAAGGCTTCATGCTTGTAAGGATCAAACTTTTCACCCTCTGGATTCATTGGCTTTACTCCCTCTGCCTCTAAAAATTTTTCAAAATTTTCGACAATCATTTTAAAACCCTTTGTTATAGACTCTCTTTTTTCTACTAAATCCAGAACATTAAGTGCTCTTAATAAATCTTCATAATGTTTAATTAATTTCTTCAGCATTTCCTCTTTTATTCGCGCTTTATATCTCTCATTCTCTCTGTGATTCGCTTTTTTATAATTATCGAAATCCGCTTGAGTTCTTACTAAAGAATTTAAGTATTTCTCAGTTTTCTCCTCTAATTCTTTCAATTTTCGACCATCTTCTTTTAAAAATTCAATTTGTTTTTCTAACTCTGTTTTTTTTGATTCAAGTTGATCTAATTTCTTTATTAACATTTCATATTTTTCCGCTTTCTCAGTTAGTTTTTTGTATTCCTCCTTTGAAATCGTTATTTTTCGGTAAGGGTCTTCTAATGACCTTCGAGTGTTGAATAACTCATCATAATAATCTCCAAATACCATATTTATCATCCTTTTATTCTTCAACAATTATTATTTGTCAACAATCAATTGACAAGACTTAATATACTTATATTAATTGACCTATATAAAGCTATCGATTTTTAAATATAAACTGTTTAAGCTTCCTACTAACAAATATTTCAGACTTTCAATTATTGTCGTATTAAAAAAAATTTAAAAAAGAAGTAAAATAAAAATTAATATAAATTATTACATTATCTTTCAATTAGCCAAATTACTCCAGAATTGAATCTAAATTCCCACCCTTTCACCACCGATTTATCAGTAGTTTTTTGGGAGAAATAATTTGTTTTATAATTTCTAGTTTACATTCTTTGATCTTATCAACCTCAAGGAAAATCTAATCATCTCTTCCGATAGAGTGAAAATATAGAAAGTATTATATTTTTGAAATTTCATATTGATTAATATGATTACTTGGATTTTAGGCATAATTCTTCTTATCTATGTTTTATACAAAAGATTCGTTAAAGATGGAAGGGTTGAGGGTTATCCGCTTGGAATGCCTCGTGGAACAATTAGAGCTATTATCACATTGATGATTGTGTTGTTTCCCTTCACCTATATCATTTGGGACGCTCAAATTCCATCAGAAGTTATCAATTCAATATTTATTTTGGTAGCATTTTATTTTGAGGCACGAAAGGGTGAAGATTATACATTAAAAATTATTGCGGAGGTTTTAAACCCTGAAAAAGCAGCTGAGGAGAAAAGTAAGACAATATTACCTCTCTATCTCCCTAAATATTCGGTTCGGATATCTTTAATGATTATACTAGTTGTCTACTATTTAATTGACACATTTGTTCAAAATATATCATTAGAGTTAACTAATACGCTGATAGACATTTTAGTAATTGCTATCTTATACTTTATTGGATTATTCTTTAGACAATTAGGTCATGTTTTGCATAAGAAAAAGATCAAAAAGCAAATTGAAGCAATTCCCAATTATAATGATCTTTCTAAATATTTAATTCTAGAGAAACTAAATGAAAGAAAACGTGGCGGAGTTAATAATGTATTTAAGAGTATATTTTCCATACTTGTATTTGTAGCGATAATAACTTCTTTATTATTCTTCACTGCTGACATTGATATCACCTTGATTTTTAATGTTTCATTACGTAGAGCCCTATTACTTCTAATAAACCTATATTTTGGTTTTAGAGATTAAAACTGAATTTACAATCATATATTTTTTTATTTTTATTTAACCTCGAATGTCTTAACTTCAAAAGGCATAAATTTATTATTTTACCATAAATCAACTATATTAAAATTAGGTGTTGTGAATACATTGAAATTTAGAAAAATGGGCTCTCTTGATTGGGATGTTTCGGTTCTGGGTTTTGGGGCTATGAGATTGCCAACAAAACAAGTAAAGGATGAAAAAACAGGAGATGTAAAGAATACTATTGAAGAAAACGAAGCAATTAGAATGATTCGCTATGCTATAGATAATGGAGTTAATTATATCGATACAGCTTACCCTTACCACGGTGGAGAAAGCGAAGTTATAGTTGGGAGAGCATTAAAGGACGGATATCGTCAAAAAGTTCACCTTACCACGAAGTTACCTATATGGTATGTAAAAACTACGGAAGATTTTGACGAATTACTTACCCAACAGATTGAGAGATTACAAACTAATCCAGATATATACTTATTCCACGGATTAAACAAGGAAAGGTTAGAAAAAGTTAAAAATTTGAAATTGATTGAAAAAATGGAACAAGCTAGAGCAAAAGGATTAATAAAACATATTGGTTTCTCGTTTCACGATAATTTTGAAGTATTTAAGGAAATAGTAGATTTTTATAGATGGGATTGTTGTCAGATTCAATTTAACTATCTTGATATCGATTATCAAGCAGGGATTAAGGGTTTAAAGTATGCAGGGGCAAAAAATATAGCAGTAATTATCATGGAACCAATCAGAGGAGGCCAATTATCTATACCAGACAATAAATTAGAATCCAAACCAGAAATTAAAGAAGTTATTGAAACTTCAAAAATTGAGAGAACTATGGCGGATTGGGCTCTACAGTTCGTTTGGAATCATGCAGAAGTTTCCGTTGTCTTAAGTGGAATGAGTAAAATGCAACAAGTTATAGAAAATATTGATTCCGCAAATAAATCTGGTATAAACATTTTATCTGGTGAAGAATTAAATACAATTTCTAATCTGCGTAAAGCTTACGAAAAATACCTTATCGTTCCTTGTACGAGTTGTGGATACTGCTTACCGTGTCCTAATGATGTTACAATCCCTTCTATTCTCAGATTTTTAAATGACATGGCTTATTGGGGGGAATCAGGTAGACAACGAATAGCCTTTTTTTATAATTACATGGCTAAAACTCAAGAAGCTATTGAAGAAAGGAGATCTAAGGGTGAAGAAGCAGATGGTGCTGCAACTTTATGTATTCAATGCGGTGAGTGTTTAGAAAAATGTCCCCAACAGATTGAAATACCCTCTTTTATGGAGAAAGCAAATGAGATATTTGAGAAAGGGAAAAAAATCTCTGATCTAATATGGTAAAATATCCGGAAATTTATCTTGCATGATTAAACATCACCATAAATAAATGTTAAATGGGAGCAAATGTTAATTGCAATATAGGAATACAAATTTTCTTTTAAATTAATAAATAAGAAAAAATAAGAGGGAATGAAGAAGATATGAAAATGAAATGGAAATTATTTAAAACTACGTATCCCTTTATGTGTACCAAATGTGGCAAATTATCTGATACGAAAAGAGAATATTGCGAAAGTTGTGGAGCAAAAGACAGTTTCAGAAAATCCTCAAAAAATGATTACGACACTTACGAAGATGATAAAAAATAATCGATTAGAAACTATGTTTTTATAGATTTTAATTAATATTAAAAAACTTAACCAATATTATCCTTTC
>JBHLLM010000109.1:0-8357 GCA_048885575.1 Candidatus Hermodarchaeota archaeon | reverse complement strand
TGTTTTTCACTACTAGATGTTGAAGCAGTGCCTCCAGGATATCCAGTGATTTTCAATTTTTTACCCGATATTGATAAATTCTATGAAAAATGGTTAGGAAAAAGTCCACCAGATAAGGAATAGTAGGAAATGATTGTTAAAATTTTAAAATAATCGATTAGACAACTACTCTCTTGACTAATTCCTCTTTTTTTTTTGAAAAATGTTAAAATGATTATGTAACAATAACAAAATTAAT
Organism: Candidatus Hermodarchaeota archaeon; assembly: GCA_048885575.1. Taxonomy (GTDB): domain Archaea; phylum Asgardarchaeota; class Lokiarchaeia; order Sigyniarchaeales; family SOKP01; genus SOKP01. The sequence continues at coordinate 8,119 of JBHLLM010000109.1, read as the reverse complement.
GCTTAATAATAATAAATTTAAAAAAATAACTCGAATTTCGAACATTGATGGAATCATCTCCTCAACTCATTAAAGAATACTTTCGAAACAAAAAATTAGATAAAAATTCGGCAATAAATCAACTCGTCTCAATTATAGAAAATAGCGACGCTTTACAAGCCCGAATTGAAAGTATCAATGTTTTAGCTCAGATAAACGCAAATACTGAGAGCGTTTTTAAACTATTGGAAAATTTATTAATTTCAGATACGCATGAAATTATAAGATATACTGCTGCGACAGTAATTGGAAAAATATTTTTGGATATTGCCCTTGAGCCCTTAAAATGGGTTTTTAAACACGAAGAATCTTTAAGATGTTTGTTGACAGTCTCTAAAATCTTAGGAAAAATTGACTCCGTTCAATCAAAATCAATGCTTATAAATAGGATTAATAGAATTTCTAATGAAAAAATAGTAGAAAGTTTAAAATTATTGTTCGAAAAAAAAGCAATTGAAAGTTTCTCTAGTGTTGAGCTATCCGAAATTGTTGAGAATTATTTTATTATAACAGATTTGGAAAAAAAATTTGGTCAGATTAGTTATCAGGTGAAAGATGGTCTAATCTTTAAATTAGATTTATCTGATGTTAGTAGTCACGTTTTTGGATGGACAATTTTAAATAAATTTCCAGAATTTATGGAATTTTTAAGCTCATTAGACAACTTAGATCTTAAATTTAATAGGCTTACTGCGATTCCTGACACTATTAGCCTTTTAAATTCTATTAAATATTTCGATTTGAGTTACAATAAAATTAAATCTCTTCCTGATTCTATAGGAGAGTTAAATGTATTAAAATTTCTGAATTTAAGATATAATAAATTAAGATCCTTACCAGACTCTATTGGTTCTTTATCTTCAATATTACATCTAGATTTAAGAGCTAATGAGTTATCTACTCTACCAGATACAATTAATAAGTTATCAAGATTAGAGCTTTTGGATTTACACGGAAACAATTTGAGCAAACTAAATGTTTCTTTTAAAGGAATGAATTCTTTGAAACAATTAGAGTTAGGATTAAATAATATCGAGCATGTTCCTAAGTGTATTAAATCTCTTAAATCTCTAAAAAGATTAGGTTTAGGAGGAAACAAATTATCGGTCCTTCCTAATTGGATTGGATCTTTCCAATCATTAGAAGTTTTACATTTATTTGATAACCGATTAATTCAGCTTCCTAGTTCAATTGGTGAAATTTTTAGTCTTGAAGAATTAACACTGTGGAATAACCATTTATCTTCGTTACCGAAATCATTCCGTTATCTAGATAATTTAAAAATATTAAATTTAAGCTGGAATCGTTTTGAGAATCTACCAAGTTGGATTGGTTCCCTAAAATCTCTAGAAATATTAAGTTTATGGGGTAACAAATTGAAATTCCTCCCTACATCCCTAGAAAATCTTAAATCATTGAGAATCCTTGATTTAAATTTTAACAATATAGAAGAGATACCGAACTTTTTGAGCGAATTAGAAAAAAGAGGATTAATCATCTATAAATAACAGAGGTAATTAAAATTACGAAACGTACACCATCTAAAATTTTGGATGAGTTGGATAGAAATGTCTTAGACAAGCAATCGGGTGTTCAACAATTAATTGCCATAGTTGAAAATAGCACGAAAATTAAAAATCGGTTGGAGAGTCTTCAAATCTTAAGAAAATTAAGCCTCAATTTTGAGAATTTTGGAGGAAATAGGGATACATTGATGAATTTTTTTGAAAATTTACTTATTGCAGATACTGATGAAGTGGTCAGAACTGAAGCTGCTCTTATCCTTTGTAAAGGTTATAAAGAAAAAGCATTGAATCCAATGAGATGGGCGCTCTTACACGAAGACTCTCCTCTCTGTTTACAAGCAATTCTAAATGGATTGATTGAAATAGTTAATAATATTGTAATTAGAAATAACTCTGCAACTAAATTAATATTGATTCATGAGATAATACAAATTAATGATAAAGATTTTAAAATTGGTTTTGAAATGCTCCAAACCACCAGAAAAGTTCAAAACTTTACTTCTAAAGAGTTAGCTAATATCTTAATTAACTATTTTACGATAGTGTACTTGAAGAAGTCTTATTGGAGATTGAAATACACAATTGAAAAGTGCAAAATTGTAGAGTTAGATTTCATTTTCAAAGGTTTGACGCAATTACCTAACTCTATTAAAAATCTTACGAATCTTAAGAAATTAACTTTGCGATACAATCAAATCACCGAACTTCCTGATTGGATCGATTCTTTAATTGTTTTAGAGTCTCTAAATCTTAATGTGAATAATATTAATAAGCTTCCATCAACAATAGGAAATCTAGCTCATCTAAAAGAATTATTATTGTGGAAGAATGAACTTCAAGATCTTCCAAATTCAATTTGTTCATTACATTCATTAAAATACTTAAACTTAAGATTAAACCAACTTAAATCACTACCGATGGATTTGGGGAAACTAATAAATCTTATAGACCTAAATCTTCACGATAATAAACTTACTCATATTCCTGAGTCAATAGCTTCCCTTAAATCATTGGAATCATTAAATATAAGTTGGAACTTATTAACAACTTTACCTTTATCAATAGTCGAGTTAACTTCACTCAAATCATTAGATCTAGAAAGGAATGAATTAACCCAAATTCCAGAATCAATTGGTTTTCTCACCTCACTAGAAGCATTAAATCTGGGAGATAATAAATTGAAAGTTGTTCCAGAAACGATAGGAAAACTAAAAAAGTTAAAAGTGTTAAATTTGTCACGTAATAGGTTAAACGAGCTCCCTACTTCAATTTACAATTTAGGTAATTTAGAAGAATTATACTTGAATGATAATGCTCTCGATATTGATTCAACTGAAATGAAAAACCTGATAGATAAAGGAATAAAAATTTATCTTTAAGAAATTTATATAATCAAATTATGTATAAAATGGGAGTTACAATAGACTAATAAATTTATCAATTTTCCTAAAAAATGTTAACAGTAAACTTTTTATCTGAATTTCTTATGTTTAAGAAAATCATTGGTGTTAATGGGGCTTTGAATGCTACCTTAACCCAAGCAGATGAAATAAAGAAATTTGCTAAAATCATATTCAATAAATATGGCAAAAATTATGATTTGATTCATTCCCACGGTTGTTTTCCTTTAACTTACCATATGATGAAGAAAGCAACTAAGTTGAAGAAACCAATTCTAATATCCGCTCATCAAACTCATTACGATACCGATAACGCTTTTATTTTTTCCAAGCAAATTTCTCAGCTTTTTAAAATTTATTTAAGGAGTTATTTTAAATTTGCAGACTTGGTTGTATGTCCTACTGAATATTCAAAGAGAATCGTTAGGACTGAACTTAGATTTGATAAATATATAAAATTAATATCAAATGGCGTTAACACTCAAGTATTTAAACACTCATCAAAGAAAAGAACACATTTTAGGAAGAATTTTAACCTTAATAGTACAACGGTATTGTGTGTGGGAATGCCTATTGAAAGAAAAGGTTTCTATGACTTTATTAAAATCTCAAGAGAAATGAATAAATATCCCTTTCTATGGGTTGGGAAAAGGGCTTTTCCAATAATACAGCAAAATTTGAATTATAATATAAATAATTTAATCATGCCTGGCTATGTTGAAGATATAATTAGTGCCTACTCAGCTGGAGATATTTTTTGCTTTCCATCGTATTATGAAGGAGAAGGCATTGCAATCCTTGAAGCTATGAGTTGTGGTTTGCCTGTTGTAATACGCGACTTACCGACTTATGAAGGTCGATTTATTAATGGCGAGAACTGTCTTAAAGCCCGAAATAATAAAGAATTTATTAATAAGATATATTACTTGATAAATCACCCTGAAGAAAGTAAAAGAATCGCTAATAACGGATTAAACACTGCAAAAAAATTAGATATAAAGAAAACTGCTAAATCTATCTACGAGACGTATTTGGAATTAATGCATATGTAAGAATCCATATTAAAATATAGATTCAAAATTTTATTGAGAATTGTAAAGGCTCCTAATTTCTTCAACTGTAGTTATATCCTCGGGACCTTTCTCGGGACGCACTCTCTGAAAGACAGGAAATCTCATAGAGTATCCTAAAGTGAGAAATTTCTCGCTTACTGTGATTTCATCGCCAAATATCTCTATTACGATTTCAGGTTCAAACCAAACATCTGGAATATCTTCGCATATTACATTTTTAGGTTTTTTCTCTGTTTTGTAATTTTCCATTTCTTTTGTAAGAGAATCTGACAATTCATCGGTCAATCCTGAAAAAAAACGCGTAAAAGCAACGAAATTTCCGCTTATTGGGTCATAGACTGCTCCGATGTAAGTTCCAAAGACGCCAGTTCTTCGCCCTTTACCATAAAAAGCGCCAACTAGCACAACATCAACAGAGTCTTTTAATTTACCTCCTTCCAATCCTTTTAATTTTATCCAGAGGAATCCTCTGTTCCCTGCTTGATATACCGAATCTTCCGTAATCGATTTCGCCATAATCCCTTCATTTCCTTCTTTACGAGCTACATTAAAAAATTCTAAGAGTTCCTCAGTGCTATTGATCGATGCTGATTTGACTAAACGTAATTCATCTCGCTCTGAAACAATTTCTTCCAGTTTTTTTCGCCGAACCAATAGTGGCTTATCGATGTAGGGCTCGTTTTTATATTTTAACAAATCAAAAAGAAATAAACAAACAGGTACTTCCTTGATTTTATCTTCAACATCGTATTTTCGCCTTCTTTTACTTAAAACTTGAAAGGGTAACATCTTTTCATAAAAAGAATCCATAGCAACCACTTCTCCTTCAATAATTACATCATCAACTTGAATATTTTCATTTATGATTTTGCAAATGTCAGGAAATTGTTCAGATATTTCTAATAATCGACGAGAAAATAATTTTACTTCCTGACCTTGCTTATGAATCTGGAGTCTTTCACCATCTAGTTTATACTCTGCGGTAAGGGGAGTTCCAAGTTTCTCTATTATTTCATCATATGGAACTCTTGATGCCAACATCATTCTTATAGGTATTCCATAGGTGATACCTATTTTTTGAACCTCATTAATTCCTTTTTCCGCTAAAATCTTTGTAATATCTCCTAAATCAGGATGCAAATTATATGCTTTTTCAATAATATTCCTGTTTTCTTTGATTCCGGTAAAACCTAATGCTAAACCATCAATTATAGTCAAAGTCGACACCCCTACTCTTAAAGTAGAAGTAATTATTCGTAGTAAATACTTAATTTCTAGAGGTGAACTTTTTCTCATTAATCCTCTTAATATTCCTAATTTAGCGTCTTGTGATCCAACTCCTTCACTCAAAGCAATTTTTTGTAGAGCTAAATATAGTTCTGAAATTTCTAGAGATGGTTTTAATTCACTTGATTTATCTTCAAAATCAAATAAGGATTTCTGTTTCTTCTTTTTAGTTAAAATCAGTTCTGCTGTAGCTCCAATATCACCTTTCTTTATCAAAATTTCCTTTATTTTATTTTTATCGGTACCTGAATGGAGCGTTAAGGCTTCAATTATCATTTTTTCTGCAAGACCGATTTTGGGGAATTGTTTTATATTTGAAACTAATTCTCCCTGCAATAGGTATATGATCTTGTCTAAATCTTCAAAATCATTACTCTTTTTTACTTCAACAAAAAATTTGGATAAGAAATCTATCATTTCGAGCCTTTTCGAAGTGGATTCTAAAGCTGAAAAAAGGAGTGCTAAGTTTTTAAATTTCATTTTACCTTATAATGGATTTATTTTAGATTAATTTTAATTCACTATTGAAATCCTTATTATTTAAGAAAAAGGCTTAAGATTTAAATTCCAATATTTAAAAAAATAGGAAAAAAATAATTATATTATTTTTGAAAGCTCTAAAAATTTCTTTTGTATTTCTATTTTAACATTGGTAGAAATTCCAGTAAAAGAATCCGAACTGAATTTAATCTTACCATCAGAAATAGAGAATTCGCAGACTTTACCATCCATGTGTTCAACAGAATATCCCCCATTCTCTTTCTTCGAAATCCATATATCATCGTAATGATCTAATACTCCAATTATGACAAATCCTATCTTTGCTTGAATAGCAAGTTCCAATCTAGACTTAGGAGGACTAGACTGTTCTGACATGGAATCTGGAGTAGATTCTACAATTGGTTTCTCAATAGGTTCGGTCATTTTTGGAATTTCATCTTTCATATCGTATTCAGAAGCAGGTATCATGACTGGTTTAGACTGAGCTACATGTTTTATGGGTTCTGGTTCCATTTTTTTTTCAGGTTGAGGCTTTGGCTCAGCTTTGGGTTTAGGTAACGGTTTTACTGCTGAAGGGATGTCTGCTTCTAATTCAAAAGTAACAGTATAATCGTCTAAAGGTTTAAATTTTCTATTTAATAGTGTTTGGAGCTCATCGTTTAATTCGTCGGTTTCTGGTACTCTTTTAATTTTCCTTTGATCAATTTCTTTTAAATCTTTAATATCTCTGCCCACTATGCTTTTTCCTACTGAAAAACCATGACCTTTTAAAGATTCTGCTTGCCTAAGAGCTGTTCTCCTTGAAACAAGACCTTGATTAGCCCCATACCATAAAAAAAGGGAAGAGGAACCTTCATCTAAAATTATAATATTCTTATCCGCCGTTAAATTATCTTTAGACCACTTTATTGGTTCACTTACACCGCCTTCCAAAACTTGAAACATAATTGCGAATTCCATGAAAAATCTTCTCAATAATAAATATCTATCATCTTTAAATAATATTATAAAATTAATAGATTTCATAAATTTAAAAATTAGTTTTTTAATCTGTTTTTTTAAATAATACTAAAAAAGATTAAGAACAAAGACAAAAAATAAATGGTACAAATATCTTACTTTAAGTATCACCTAGTAAGAATTAACTGGTAATTAATCTATTCTAAATACAAGGGAAATGAAATGGAAATTGAAAAATTATTTAGAGAGAATCTTCAAAAGTACAATTCATATGAAACAGAAGAATTTCCAGAAGGCGAAGGTTGGATTAAATTAAACGTCAATGAAAATGCGTATCCTCCGATCAAAGAAATATTTGAAGACATAAATTCCGCCTTAAAAAATGAGGATTTATTGAGAAAATATCCCGATCCTTTTGCACTTGAGCTTCGTAAAGCTATTCTAAATCAATTTTTAAGAGATAAAGATACCTTAACTAATAGAAATACAATTTTTATAGGAAACGGCTCAGATGAAGTTTTAGATGTGATATTTAAAGTATTCATTAATCCTGGAGATGAAGTAGTCATTTTTTATCCAACTTTTAATTTATATAAAGTTTTAGCTAATCTTTATGATGCAAAAATAAATGAAATAAAATTAAACGACGATTTTTCAATACCAATGAGCATTTATGACCAAAAAGGTAAATTATTGTTAATAAATTCTCCAAACGATCCAAATGGAAAATCGTTTGATAACGATACAATACTTAAAATATGCTACAATTTCCCTGGAATCGTTGTAGTAGACGAAGCTTACGCAGATTTTTCTGACTATAGCTGTTTACCATTATTGAAGGATGTAAAGAACTTAATTGTTTGCCGTAGCTTCTCAAAAACCTTCTCTTTAGCTTCTCTAAGAATTGGTTATGCATTAGCTGACGCTATCATTGTTAAAGAAATGAATAGAGTTAAGTTACCTTTTAATACAAATCAAATAGCACAACTTGCAGCTATCTCTTGTATTAAGCATAGGAATAAGGTATCTGAACAAAATAAGAAAATAATTACAGAAAGAAGAAGGTTGTCAGAAAAATTAAACTCCTATAACGGCATAAGTGTACTTCCTTCAGATGCGAACTTTATATTTATAAAGTTTGACGATAAATCTACAACTCTGAAATTTCTATGGGATTTAAAAGATCTAAAAATTTTGGTAAGACATTTCAGTAAACCGGGGCTTTATAACTATATAAGAGTCACTATTGGGACAAGAGAAGAAAATGATAAATTTTTAGAAGTTTTTAATTCCATTGCTGAAAAATATTTATAAACCCAATATATTAATACAA
>JBHLLM010000108.1:0-8468 GCA_048885575.1 Candidatus Hermodarchaeota archaeon | reverse complement strand
TCAATTGAATCGTCCAACATCGCTATTCCAGTGGCTTCCATTTCACTGATAATAGCTCTAACCGCACCTCTGCTCCAACCATATGATCCAAAAGCTAAACCAACCTTGTTCATTGGCCTTAATCCTTTCTGGTAAGATAAATATTCTGCTACGGAGGGGAAAAGTCCCCGATTTAAAGTTGGACTTCCAATAAGAATCGCTTTAGCTTTCATGGCTTCAGTTATGACATCACTATAATCAGAAGAAGTTAAATTGAATCTTTTTACAGGAATTCCCCTACGCCAAATCTCGTGATAGAGTTCTTTCGCAATCTTGGTTGTGCTTTCCCACATGCTGTCATAGATAATCACGGCTGCATTTTCTTCAATTTCTCCACTCGACCATTTTGTATAGGCTTCTACGATTTCAGGGATATGTTTTCTCCAACAAACCCCATGTGATGGACAAATTATATCTATTGGTAAAGCTCCAACAATAGGGAGAGTCTTAGCAATTAGGTTAGATAAATGGAGTAAAATATTTGCATAGTATTTTTCTGCTTCCCACATTATTTCTGAAAAATTATTTTCATCATCCCAGTGTTTTGATGCGGCAAAATGTTGCCCAAAGGCATCGTTGGAAAATAACACATTTTTTCCATTTTCGTCAGTCATAAAAGAAACCATCGAATCAGGCCAATGGATCATCGGAATGGGAACAAAAGTAAAAGTTTTACCATTTCCAACATCTAAAGAATCGCCATTTTTTACTGCTCGTATTTTTTCAAAAATACTTTTATTTACTTCTTCGTGATAATGTTGTTCTAAAATTTCAACTCCCTTTATAGATGCTATAATCTCAGCATTCGGTAAATATTCTAATATTAACGGAAAACTACCCGAATGATCTGGTTCGATATGATTCATAATAAGATAATCAATATCTCTTGGATTACACACCGATTGAATGTTTTCTAAGTAATACTTGAAGTAAGGTCTTTTTACGGTATCAATCAATATTGTTTTATCTCCACTTTTTACAATATATGCGTTATAAGAAGAACCCTTATGTGTTGAATACCCATGAAAATTTCTTACTTCCCAGTCTACATAGCCGACATAAAAAATATCTTCTAATAATTCTAAACTTGACATTCTCTTCTCCCTTTTAATATTAATAGAATATTGTTAATTAAGTTAATAGAACTTTAAAATTATTTTAAAGTTAATTTATATATCCTATAAATTCTTAATAACTAATCGAGTCTAAAATGAATCTATTAGTAAAATCTCGCGTAAAAAGGAAGAAAAAAATAAAATTAAAATTAGTTAAGGTGATTTTTAGATTTGCGTGAAAAAACTCTTATCAACTCCGCAGACAGGGCATACCCAATCATCAGGGAGATCTTCGAATTTGGTACCTTCTTTATCTTCGTCGTAAACATAACCGCAAGCCCCACATTCCCATTTAGCCACAATAAACTACCTTTCTTATAATTTAATTATTTTGTATTAATGGATTTGTAAATTGAATGTATATTAAAAATATTAATTTAATATTTTATAAATTAATCTTATTACTCTATAGCATTAAAGTACTAAATTAGATAACATTTAATTCAAATAAAACCTTCAACTTATAAAAAAAAGGAAGAGAATAACGAAATATTTCAACCAAATCTAAAAGGGACGCCTTAATACTTTTCCTGGAGACTTTCGATTCTTTTTTCCTCTTTCCACTACAATAACACCATTAACAATGACATATGGAATGCCTTCAGGAAGCTGATAAGGTCTTTCATATGCTGCTCTATCAATAACCTTAATAGGATTAAAAATAACTAAATCAGCCCAATTACCTTCTCTAATGAGCCCTCTGTCTTGGAGACCAAGCCGTTGGGCTGGAAACGATGTCATTTTGCGAATTGCTTGCTCTAAAGACAAAACTTTTTCTTCTCTGACATATTTTCCCAGAATTCGAGGATATGTACCAAAAAACCGTGGATGAAACGCTCCAGCACTAAAAGAAGCTGGAACTCCAGAACCATCCGTTCCAACCATTTGATAGCGGCTCTTCATGATTCTCCGAATATCTTCTTCTCCCATACTTTGGATGGTAGTCATTACACTTAGTTCGTTGTCAATTAATAAGTTAAAAAAAGTATCGAAATTGTCTGAAAATCCTTTGATTTTTGTGATTTCTGATATGTTCTTCGATATTATATCTTTCCAATTATCGTGGATGACAGTTGAGATATACATATTTTGAAAACCCTCATCCCGAATCCAATTTTCCCATCCTTCAATTCCTTCCTTGAGATCTTTTCTAATACGCTGTTGAATTTCTGGCTTTTTAATACGATTTAAAATATCTTCATTTTCTCCCTCACGGACCCATGGAGGTAGAGCTGTCATAAGTCCAGCCATGCCACGATTATAAGGATACTGATCGCATGTTATACTTAAACCCCGCTGATTGGCTTCTTCAATCAAGTCTAAAGTTTCCTTGCTAGTACCCCAATATGGTTTACCCGATATTTTATGATGAGCTATGTGCCCTCCTGTACAACCAGATTTCTCAACGATTTCAATAACTTCCTTTACGGCTTTTAAAACGGAAGCTCCCTCACCCCGTATGTGAGAAAAGTATAATCCATTATATTCTGCCACTACTTTGGCTAATTCAATTATTTCTTCTGTTTTAGCAAATACTTGAGGAGCATAAATTAAACCAGTACTCATACCAAATGCTCCAGCTTCCATGGCTTCTCGCAAATAATCCTTCATTAATCGAATTTCTTTTGGATTAGCAGGACGATTTTCACCACCTCGACCAGCAGCCCACTGTAAATTGCCATAACCTATAAAAAATACTAGATTGGCAGAATTTCGTTTCTGTTCGTTATAATCTAGATATTCGGTAAATGTATGATAAGGATATTCAAATTGAGTAAGGACTGGAGATATAGTTCTTATTAACTCAAGAAAATATTCTTCTTTTCCTTTAGGAATGGGAGCCATTCCTTCTCCACACATTCCAACTACTGCTGTTGTTACTCCCTGGTATAACGTAGATTCTTGACCTCTGCTACCTGGTAGAATATAGTCAGTATGGGAATGAATATCTATGAATCCAGGACAAACCACCAAACCACTGGCATCTATAAGTTTTTTAGAGTCAACTTTTATTTTTGGACTTATTTTAGCTATCTTTCCTTCCTTTAATCCGATTTCTCCAAAATATCGGGGGTTACCAGTTCCATCGATAATTGTTCCATTTTTAATAATTATATCAAAATCCATTGCCAACATATTTTAAAGTGCGATGAGTAGATTAAATAATTATCTTTAAAAAAAATACTAGAATTTCTATATTCTTAAAAAAAGCTTTTAAGCTTATTTTGGAGTTTGCTTCTTCATAAAAAACTTTTTTGAGGTATGACACTTTGGACATTTGTAGTCTTCCCCAACCATTTCGAAGGGAATATCCTGTTCTTCGTCAATATATATATAATTACATCTTTTACATCTGTGAACGATCATAATCTACACAAATAACTTATATCTTATTAAATCCTTCCTTTGAGTGTTTACAATTTGGACATTTCCAGTCCTCAGGTAAATCTTTGAAAAGAACTTCCATTTTTGTCTCATCATATTCAGCACCACAATTAGAGCACTTATAGAGATATAACTCAAGAATTTCCATAAGTTCTTTTCGTGTCACATCTTGTTCCATTTTCTTGTAAACAAATGACATAGCTTTGTTTTCTCCAAAAAGAATGGCTCCTTTAAGGGTGTTATCTTTCAAAACTAGTTTCTGATAGCAGCAATCTTTCTTATCTGCTCTTTTTAGAATATCCCACCCTCCACCCTCCTCTTTTGAGGGATCAAAGATTCCAATTGAAGTTAATTCTAAACCTACTATTTTTAGGGTATTTTTTGGGGTAGTCCCCTTGTATTCTATCGTTTTTAAGCCTAACACAGAGGCAGCTACTATTTTTGATTGTTCCATGCAGGCTGGGATAATACCCCAGGTTTGATTTTTATATTCAACGCAATCTCCTACAGCAAAGACATCTTTTTTACTCGTTTCCAAAAATTCATTAACAATTATGCCTCGATTTGTTTCTAATCCCGAATTTTGAGCAAGATCGATTGTGGCTGTAATTCCCGCTTGGATTAAAATAAGATCTGATTCAAATTTTTGTCCATCTTTTAATTTAATTCCAGTGACAGAGCCATTACCTAAGATTTCTTCAGTTACCGCGCTTAAAACTACTTTTATACCTTTTTTTTCAATCTCTTCCTTTAACATGGCACTACATTCATCATCTAGCTGCCTTGGTAATAATCGAGGAAAAAACTCAACAACAGTAGTATCTAAATTGGTGTTTTTAATTTGATTAGCCAATTCTAATCCTAGTAGTCCTCCTCCTATAATGAGGGCTTTTTTCGCGTTACTATTCTGAATATACTCCTTGATTTCTAAAGCATCATCCATTGTTCTTAATGTAAAAAGTCCTTTTCCAACCATCTCTCTTGCTTTTTTTATAGGAGGTATATTTGGGACACTACCTAAAGACAATATTAATTTATCATAAGAAATTGGGTTGTTTTGACCTTCTATAAATAGAATCTTTTTGTTTGGTTCAATTTTGGTTACTTTTTGGTTTAGATTTAGCTTTATCCTATTATTCTGATACCAATCATCTTTAAAAACGATTAAATCATCAATTTGAACTCTACCAGAAATTAGCTCTGGTAAATTAACTCGCGTGTAATATGGATAACTTTCCTGAGTGTAAATCTCAATATCGACATCTTCGTTGAGATATCTTATGTTCTGGGCAGAAAATGTCCCAGCTACATTATTTCCTACGACTACAACTTTCATACTTCTTATACTTGTATTATCTTATTTTAAAGTTTTTATTATATTCTGAAAACTATACCAATTCAAGCCGAAATGAACATGTTCGAAATTAAAAATATATAATCATCTCCATTTAATCTAAATATGACTGAAATAGAACATCAAAATAGAGTAGTAAGAAAAATAATTAAAATTGATGAAGACTTGTGTACAGGGTGCGGTAATTGTGTCGTAGATTGTGCTGAAGCTGCACTTGAAGTTATTAATGGAAAAGCTAGAGTTGTAAATGATCTTTTCTGTGATGGTTTAGGTGCTTGTATAAAAGGATGTCCTGAGGGAGCACTTGAAATAATTGAAAGAGAAGCTGCTGAATTTGACGAAGAAGCTGTTGAAAGAAGATTAGAATCTTTAAAACAAAAAGAAAAAGCAGAAATAAAACAGGTGAAACAAATCGTTGCTGAACATTCGCACCAATGCGGGTGTCCTTCATCCCAAACGATGGTTTTTGACGAACCTGCAGTTAAAAATGAAGTAGCTGGAAAAATTTCCTCAATGTTACGACAATGGCCAGTTCAAATGCATTTGATTAATCCAAACGCTCCGTATTATCAAGGTGCTGATGTCCTCCTTGCAGCCGATTGTACTGGGTTTTCTTATGGCGATTTTCATAGAGATTTCTTGAATTCCAAATCCATTGCTATTGCTTGTCCTAAACTTGACCAAGGAAAGGAAGTATACATTGAAAAGATTAAAAATTTAATAGATGGTGCTAAAATCAATACACTTACGGTAGCTATCATGGAAGTTCCCTGCTGTTCTGGATTATTAGCCTTAGCTCAAGAAGGTGCTAAACGAGCAAGTAGAAAAGTTCCTATAAAGTACATTGTTATAGGAATTAAAGGAGATATTCTAAAGGAAGAATGGGTATAAAACATTTTTTTTATTATTCTTTTTAATTATATATTATGCAAGTACCTTTACTGAACTAGAATTTAGACACATTTACATTTCAAACATTACTTTTTTTTTAATAATCTTTCTAAGGGTAACAGATAAAGCAGACTTTGATTTTCCTAACTCGTTAGCCAATTCTTCTAACGAGATATTTCTTGGAATTTCAAAAAATCCTAAAGAAATAGCTTTATCCAAGATTATTGATTCGTCTAATGTTAATTTATTTTTTTCATCGTCAATACTATAAGGAGAAGTCCCAATTCTGAGTAGTGTATAATCGATTCCTTTCTGATCAAAAAGATTCAATAGTTTATCTATTCTTTCCCTGCTTGATACTAACCTCCAGAATGCGTACCCCTCTCTTACTCTCACTGGAAAGTTAACTAATACGCCACAATTGATTATTGCATATAATAAGAACGGATCTTTTGTCCTAACGTTAAACTTTACTCGCGTTTCTTCTTTTTCCAAAACGCTAATTTCAAGTACAGATTTATGTTGCATAATTTCTTCTATAATTAAATCGACGTTATGATGAAAAATTTCAATAATTGAATTTCCTATAGAGTTTTCAAAATCATATGGAAGAAAATGTTCAATTTCCATTCTTACATCATGGAACTTCTTAAAGATTTCCGAAATCCACAGCTCGTCTGGGAATTTAATCTTAATTCTTGCTAAACTCGATTTGGGTGAATCCATCGTAATTAGTAATAAAGAAGAATTTAAAACATTTTTTAGAATTAGAATATAAAATAATATATAAAAAAAGTTATATGCTATATTGTAAATATGCTGGAAAATAAGAATTTGCTTTTAGGAATCTGTGGAAGTCCCAGAAAACAAGGAACGGATTATGCCATTGAATATGCTTTAAAATACGCTTCAGATAATTTTGGATTTGAAACTGAATTTTGGACAGTTAGAGGAAAAGAAATCAAATATTGTACCCACTGTGATTATTGTATTAGAGAAAAAAAAGGATGCATTAATGAAGATGATGTTCAGAAACTATATCCTATATTGGAAACAGCTAAATATTTGCTTATAGGTACACCAGTATTTCAAGGAAATCTTTCAGGGCAATTGAAAACTATTCTAGATCGCTGTCGTGGATTAATTGCTAAGAATCCTAATGTTTTTAAAGGTAAGTATGGAACTGCGCTTGCAGTAGGAGGGGATCGAAGCGGAGGACAAGAAATTGCAATTAGAAGCATTTTAGATTTTTACCAACAAAATCATATAATATCTGTGTCTGGAGGTGCATTTGGAGCTAACTTGGGTGCTTCTTTATGGAGCAAGGATAAGGGAAAGGAAGGAGTTGAAAATGATGAAGCTGGATTAAAAACAATTAGAAAAGTAATAAAAAGACTAGCAGAATTTAAAAAGTAGAATGAAAAATTACATTCCTGATATTAACTTATTTAACTCCAAAGAGTTTCTTAGCTTCTTGTTCTCTGAGTCCTGAGATACCCCAGAGCTCTTTAAACCAATACTTTCCATCCATTATTACAACTGGTGTATTTACAATACACCCATCTGCATCACAGAAAGTTTTGGTGAAGTTGATATCGTGCAGTAACTTATGAGTGAATTCCTCGTCTTCTATATCACGTTCTATGTATTCGACCTCGTGCTTGTGAAGCCATTCCTTCAATTCTGCACATCTTGAGCAATCAGTCTTTGATATTATAATTGGTACTTGCATTTTCGACATTTTTATCACTTTTACATTTATTATATTTAGTTTTTTCAAAACAATACAGAGTATTAAATTTTGTTTTTCTAATTTATTAATAATAATTAAATCTTTTATTGCGTTGGAAATATCGCTTTTGGAATATTTTTAGGGTGGAGAACAAGCAGGACTTTTTGTGTTCCAGGATTAGATAGTAATCCTCTTTTTTGAAGTGAAGCTCAATTTTCTTGTTGGTGTGGCTTTTTGTTCGACTTTATTACTTATTTCATTTATAATACACTTTGCATTTAAAAATACAAGAGATTTAACGAGAAGGCTTGTCTTAGAGAATGAGGGTTGGGTTTTATGAACACATGGGGAATCCAATTCTTCTCGATATTCTCTATCAGCTGGGTAAAAAAAGTTACTTACAATTCTAAACGCAACTATTTAAACTCAAAATTTTTTACAATTCGATAAAAAAGGAAAAAAAAATAAAGGGAAGATGAGAGCTCTCCCAGTCAAGTTTGAGATTCCTCGCCCGTCAATTGAATTTGATCCAAAATGTCGTCGAAATAATGGATGTGTTTCTTTCCAACTTCCTTTACTAACGCCTGAGAACCTGATTTTTTAAAGATCCACACTTCAACCTTGATTCCGAGCCTTCGAAGTTCTCTGACTACGCTAACGAATATATCGTCTCCGCTCATGATTATCGCTTTATATCTTGCTAAAAGATCAATTCGTAACGGTTTCACGGTTATTGACCATCCCGTCCTTTTTAGAGCTGCTAAAAACTTTTTCTTCTTGGATAAGAGCTTGTCTGGTTTGCTGACGTACATAATCGCTGCTACCGAGTAGCTCGAAAATCAAACATAAAAGACCTATTTAGAAGCATTTCTAGGCACAAAAGTTTTAAAAATTTACATAAATGTTAAATATCATCAGATATTCCCTTTTATCTGATCACTTCTAGACAATC
>JBHLLM010000107.1:1400-8512 GCA_048885575.1 Candidatus Hermodarchaeota archaeon | reverse complement strand
TGGATTCCGATTTTATTTGCGAACTTTCTCACATAACTTAAGCGGCGTTTCCTAAGCCCATCATGTATAATTACTGCTGGAATCATGGAAAAGACTAAATAGAAAGGTAAACCTAACCATAAGAAGAGATTTGGGATGTTTATTATATTAATTATATTTCCAAGATTAGCAATAAAGACAGTAATAAAATCGTAAATTACTAATATATAGGTAAATATTACTCCAATTCCCGCATACCCTTTCAATAGAGTTTGAAACCACTCTCCTATGGATTTAATTAGGAGTGTCTCGTTCGAGTTTTGAACTCTATTTTTAGTTGTAAATACGACTCCAGAATCGTTTAACAGCCAAACGGGAGAGAAAAACACAGTAGATGCACCAAAAGTAAATATAAGCAAAATTGTCTGAGTCAAAAATCGAACAAAAAATGGGTTTTTCACCACATTCACAAATACATTTGCCACATCTGGTTCCAAAACCGCGAATGTAATTTCAGGAGTTGAAAAAATAAAAGACAAATTTACTGCCATTAATACAGGATAAAATCCTGAAGAGAGTAATTTAATTTTCTTGTCTTCTGATTCATATTGGATGCCATAATATTTTTTTGATCTATAAAATAATCTATGTAAAGCCAAAACTATGGGGGATAAAAAATACCCACCTATTATGGTACCAATAATACCAGAAATGGGAATTAGAATCACAAAAATGAGAAAGAGTTCAGTTAGAATATCATCAAACATGATGAATCGGGTCAATGCTATAGGATTTCCTTCTGGAAAAATAACAGCTCGCATAATCGCAGTTAATATTATCCAAATTATCACATAGAAAACAAATAAGATAATTAAATTTCGATATCTTGATTTTTTTTTAGTAGACATTTAACTTATTAACCCATTGATTTTTGATTATCTAATAAGATGGTCGGTTTAAAAAGATTAACTAGTTATAATTCATTGATTTAAGGTATCTAAAATAAATTTGGATTAGAAATACCAAGAAATTTCTCAATGACATTTAAAATTTCATCTTTTGAACCTATGTATCCTAAAATTTGATGAATAGCTTTACCGTGAGAAGTGTTATCAATAGTTGTGTACTGATTTAGTTGGAGCTCTATTTCTCCAAAATTTAATAAAGGTTTATTCACGGATTCTGAATTATAAGACTGTATAACTCCAATTTCCTCATCAGGATGATCTCTGGAAACATCAAAGCATTCTTCTTGTGATTTAGGAACATCGTCCGATGATTTAACTAAAAATCCAAATTCATCTGAGTCAGGAATTCTTAACACATAACCAATTTTTACCTTTCTGTTAAAATCAATATCTTCTGGGCGAATGGCTAGTTTATAAATATCATCGACATCAATTTTGAATGCAACATGATTATCTCCTACTTGTACACGATCTGGTGGGATTGTACGGAAATACGATAAAGGTTTTGGATCAGATTTTGTAGGAATTAAAACGGTTCCAGGATTCGTTGGCCCCCCACTAATTATACACGCTAACGACCAACCATTAATCTGCAATCGTGGTTGGAAGAGCACACAGTCATCTACGAATTCGACACCAACATAACTTAGATCTGTTGAAATGGGATCTTTAATTAGAGAAAATTGACGAGTAATTTCTCCATTATAAATTTCTTTATTCAATTGTGATTCTATAGTAATTTGACTTGAAAGTGTGCATGATTTTGCAGACACAGCCAAGATTTCGTAATAAGCTGGATCCAAACCATGAGGACAAAACCAATCTTCCCATGTTTCGGGTTTTTTATAAAAAAATTCTCTTTCGGGACTAATCCAATACCTATCTCCACCTATTTCCCATCCTCTTGACTTCAATACATTTTGGATTTCTGGATTTATCCATAACAGGCTTATACTCTCGTTTTTTGGAAATAATCCGAGTAAACGCCCTCCATATTCGGAGACAACCACAGAACTTTCATCACCATAATTTAACTCAACGATGTTGCCAATATCCTCCTTAATGAACAGTAAATCGTTTTTAGTAAAGAAATTCATATTTCTAATAAATCAAAACTTAGTAAAAGAGTTTATTATTTAGAATAGAGTTCAAGTGAAGGTACTATAAATTGTTATAATAAACTTTTTAATAGTATCCTAACATCATTTATTGTAAATTTTATAAAGAGGAATCTAAAATGATTGTAAAAGCTACAGATGAATATTTAGCATTGTTAAACAGAGCCGTTGCTCGCGAAATGCAGGTATCGGCACAATATATGCTGCAACATACGAAAATGGAAAAGCTTAAGAGGAAAGTGATAAAAGAAAACTATTTACTAGAAACCACAACCTACGATGAGTTTGGTAAAATTCTGAAAGATTTTGCTATTGAGGAAATGAAACATCTTGCTAAAATTATGGAAAGGATTTACCTCCTAGGCGGAGAAGCAACCACTAAACCTGATGCAGTTATCATTGGAAATTCGTTGAAAGAAATTGCTGAATTAGATTTAAAAGCCGAACATGAAGCGCTAGAACTTTATCGTCAGTTAATAGAGGCTGCAAAAAATATAGGTGACCGTGAAACCTGGGTTTTGTTTGCAAAAATTTATAGTGATGAGGAAGTTCACTTGCTAAAATTTCAAGATTATTTAGAGATGGAAAGTGAACCAGATTTAGGTGAGACTGCTGATTCTGAATGGAGATCTATTTTTGGTGAAGATTATATCGCTCTTCTCAATAAGGCTCTTGCTAGTGAAATTTCAGCAGTTGTTCAATATACTACACAACACGAGAAAGCTGAAGGTTTAGAACGAATGAGAAGAAAGAAGAACGCGTTAGAAGTTGTTACTGGAAAAAATAAAGCAAGCGTCGTCTCAGGAGTTCTTAAAGAAACATTCCTACAAGAAATGGAACATATGGAAAAAATCGCAGAACGGATATATGAGGTTGATAGAGAATCCATAGCCACAGTTGATCCATTACCTGAAATCGGAAATTCAGTTGAAGACTTTATAAAACTTGATAGAGAGGCAGAAAACTACGCTATTGTTTTATACAGAAAAGTTATAGCTGAAGCCACTCGGCTTGGAGATATAAAAACTAAAAAATTATTTGAAGATATCATTCAGGAAGAAGAGAGTCACTACTGGAATTTTGATGAATTTACTCCATAATAACTCCTTTTTGGTTAAATATTGAAACCAAAAGTGAGAATTATTTCTTTTTTTTATTTTTTACTCACAATACTCGTGTTTTTCGCACATTTCTTTTATAACCAATTTGAATGATCTAAATTGGTGCACTTTATTAGGATCAAAGGAATTTCCAAATGTTGATAGGAATTTTTCCGCTATTTCTTTCCCTTGTCTTTTCCACAATTCAATTGGATCATCTTGATCTACTAGTAGGATAACACTTATAGGATACTTTGGAATAATAATACAGTTATGTCCTTTAATTCCTTCAGTAGCTATTAAGACCACATATCCAATGTTTAATTCTTCTGTGATGTTCTGTATTGCTGTCATAAAGCCACTAAAAATATCTGAATGTTCAGTTTTCATAGTGGTATTTTCTTGTCTATATTCTAATAAATTTAAACCAGTATCCACATGTTGGATTAAGATTATATCTAACATAAGTAGTTTTTTTTCATTATAAATTAATACTTCTAAATGTTTGAATACTAAATAAGCTCTTCAAAAACTGCCGGCGTATGACATTTTTTAAATGGTTACAAATTAATATTTATCCTAAAACAATAGATTATTTTTAAAATAATAGAGGTGAAATATATGCCTAAAATCGTTCATTTTGAAATTAACGCAGATAATCCTTTAAGAGCAAAGAAATTTTACGAAGATGTTTTTAAATGGAAAATTGATAAATGGGAAGGTCCAATGGAATATTGGACGATTGATGCCGGAGAAGAGGATGAAAAGGGGATAAATGGGGGATTACAAAAGCGCGAACAACCCAACGATCAGATATTTAATTATATCAGCGTATCTTCAGTTGACAAATTTAGTAAAAAAATTGAAGAAAGCGGAGGAAATTTAGATTCACCTAAAATAACGGTACCTGGAGTAGGGTATTTTTACATGTTTAAAGATACTGAAGGAAACAAGTTAGGAATCATGCAAGAAGACGATTCAGCAAAATAATTAAAATCAAATCTAATAGTTTTTTTATTTTCTTTCTTTGTACCATTCATAATGTTATAGATCAAGTTAAAATTCATTGTGTTAATGTTGTTACTATGGAAATTAAAGGATATTGTGACGAGCGATTTATTAATGCAAAACACGCATTTGAAAGAAATTTTGAGGAGGAATTAGAGGTTGGAGCTTCTTTTGCGGTTTCTCTTAATGGTGAATTAGTAGTAGATTTATGGGGAGGATTTTCCGATTCAGCTAAAACAAAATCGTGGAACAAGGATACTATTGTAAATGTTTTCTCAACCACAAAAATCATGACTGCTTTGTGTGTATATTTGTTAATTGATAGAGGATTAATAGATGTAGAAGCACCCGTATGTAAATATTGGCCAGAGTTTGCTCAAGCTACTAAAGAAAATGTGTTAGTCAAACATTTACTAAGTCATACTGCAGGCTTACCTGGATTTGATGAAGAAATACCTGTTGAAGCGTTATATGATTGGGATCGTATTGTAAAAATACTAGCAGCGCAAAAACCATGGTGGAACCCTGGAACCAAAATTGGATACCATATGGTAACATTTGGGTATCTAGTAGGCGAACTAGTACGAAGAGTTACTAGAAAGAGCTTAGGTGAGTTTTTTCGAGATGAGATTGCGGTCCCTCTTAATATTGATTTTCATATTGGATTACCTGAAAACTATGATTATAGGACTGCAGATATAGTCCCTCCAAAAGAAGTGTTTGCTAAATGGCAAATAATTCTCATTAAGCTGTTATTTAAAAAAGCTGTAAAAGTATATTACAACCCAAACCTAGAAAATGTAGATTTTAATAGCCGAGGTTGGCGCTCTGCTGAAATTCCCGCATCTAATGGCCATGGAAACGCAAGATCAATTGCTAATATAGGGTCTATTTTAGCTTGTGGGGGTATGTATAAGAAAAAGAAGGTATTAACAAAATCTATAGTAGAAAGAGCTATTGAACCACAAATCAGCGGTCGCGATATTATTAGAATATATCGGCCCGCTAAATTTGGTTTGGGAATTGGTCTTCTTGATGATAAATATTATCTTGGTCCTCGAAGTTTTGGATGGGGTGGAGCAGGAGGGTCTTTATGCGTGATGGATATTGAGAAAAAACTTAGTATTGGATATGCTATGAATCGAATGTATATGAAAGGAGAAGACCCACGAACAGGACCGATTTTTAAAGCTGTTTGGGATGTAGTAAACAAAATAAGTATATAAATTAAAACCCAATTAGGAATGTGTTTAATTACTTTTTTCCTTTAGACTCAATTTTTATAGTCATGGAAAGCGTTTCCTCGAAAACTTGACCTTCTGGTAAACATTTGAAGCTTAGATCTTCTGATAAAAACACTTCTGTAAAATATCCTAACCAATAACGAGAATACCTTTTGTTTTGTCTGTGCTTGAATAATAAGTGATACTCATCCCCTTGCTGATGAACATCTATCTGATAGAAATAATTCGCAACAACCCATATCTTCGCAATAGTATTGATTATATCCTCAATAGTGAGGTTTTTTAGAGGTTTACCAGTATACCAAAGGATTAAATCAAAAGCCACATTTCTTTTAAAAGGTTTTTCTAAAGCGTCTTCAGGAGCCTCTGCTGCTGCTATAAATTGGTTGAATGTCGTCTTCCCAATAAGCATCATTTTCATCTCTTCTCGAGCTCTAACCCATAAATCACGATCAAGGTTCTTCTGTTGACCATAATACTGAACTGCGCGTTCTAAAAAGTTGATTAACTTTTCATCTTGTTCCTTATAAGTATCAATAATGGCTTTAACTTCAGGTGACATCGAATTATATTCATCGTACATTTCAACTGCGTCTTTTACAAGATTTGAGATTGTTGTGCCTAAGTTTTTGTATTTGTCGATAATTCTACGAGTTGAATCATCAACCTTAACATATATCGGTTTATCCTTTGATTCAGTTTCTTTTTCTTCTTTCGCTTCATCCAACGGGTCCTGATTCTTTTCCACAAAAAACACCTCTAAAGAATTAATTTCTACCTATTTTCCAGATAAACCCGAAATCATATATTTATATATTTAATATATGAAAATATTGATCAACTAGACTAATAAATATTAAGCTTATATATAATTTGGTTTATGAAGTTAACATACTTTTTTCTATATTTTAATAATGAAATATTATAATTGTATTAAATGTATCCAATATTTTTATATATTTAGAACTTTCTGATAAATTTTTGCTATATACGAAACATTTAAATAGCTACATATAATTAATATTAATGATAAAATATAGAGAAATATAAAAATATATATCATTTTAAAAAGATAAAAAATGCCGAGAAATAACTCTATAGCTGGTTTTTTAATAGGATTAATAGTTTTTTTAGGTTTTGGTGTGTTTTTTTTGTTCGGTTGGGGAAGATTTAATATTTTTAATGTTATATCGTTTTTTCCGATGATTTTTGTTATTATAATTATTGGAATAGCAGGAGTTGCGTCAGCAAACTCAAGGCGTTCAAATTGTTGTCCACCAAAATCTCAAAATCAATATCAGTATTATACTCAGGAAGTTCCGAGAACAAATTCTATGTATGTAAATCAAAATCCATATGTCGTTAAAAATTCGACTAATTCCACGGTTCGAACAATATACATAGAGGAGGATGAACCTGAAAAACCAATAACTAAGTTTTGTCAATATTGTGGAACGAAAAAGGATAGAAATGCTATATACTGTCATAACTGCGGTACAAAACTATAATAAGTGAAATAACAATCAGTTAAACTAAAATGCGAAATGAATAAGTTTGGCTTAACATTAAAAATAATATAGGGTGGAAAAAAGCGGATATCTACGATATATTCTTTAGCATCTGTTTAGGGTTGTTTATTGGGGGGATTATTATGTCAATAATCTCAATAATCCTCGCTGAATTCTCAGCTCATGA
>JBHLLM010000107.1:0-1300 GCA_048885575.1 Candidatus Hermodarchaeota archaeon | reverse complement strand
CATATAGATCACCCCGATCATATAGATAAATACGATCACACAGATTCTTCAAAAGATTTTAATCACCTTGATGATACTACACCTGCTCCTTTTATGTTATTGTTTTCTACATCATTATTAGTTTTTGGGATCTCAGGAATTGTGCTATATTACCTAATAGGGGAAATATTTAGATTCTCTTTATTCATTATTACTCCAATTTTTACTTACACAGTTACAAAATTAATTTCTGTAGGTTGGAAAAAAATGGCTAAATCTAGGTATTATGTGATATCTTCAACTAGTAATCAGATAGGGAAAGAAGGTGAGGTAATATTGAAAGTTGATAAAAGAGGGGGTGTAATTAAAGTTCCATCCCAAACACCGTTAAAGTTTGAAAAAATACATGTCAAGCCTTTTCGAGAATCAGATAGTTTTGAAGAAGGAACGAAAGTATATATATGTGATATTCAAGACGATTATTTGTTAGTAGATACAGATAAAAGTTCTATAAGGAGGAGGAAATAAGGTTAAATTGAGAGTCAAAAAAATAATAGTAATTTTTTTGATAGATAAAGCGTTTAAAAGTGTTTTGACTAAATTATTTCAATTTCAAATTTAAAAAAAATATGTGTAAAAAATACTAAACTATAATTAAAGGAGGAAAAAAAGAAAAAATGCTATTCCAAGAAATATCTGGGTGGTTAGTGGGTTTAATAATTACTGGGATAATTATCTTCTTGATGATTGTAATTTTTATGGTAACAAGATATAGAAAGTTTAAAACAAATCAGTTTGTTATTCATTTGAGAAACGGTAAAGTCAAGCATGCAGGATTAGGTGGTAGCTTATGGTTATTACCTTTAATAGATGAATTTATTGTGATACCAACTACCAGTATTCAAACAATTTTGGAAGCACATGAACAAGTAGTATCCATGGAGTATCAAAACATTTCTATTGTGGGAATGTTAATTTGGAAAGTTATTGATCCAGAAAAAGCATTTAGTGCTATATCATGGAATGCTCGAGACGACCACTATGTAGAAAAAATATTAAAAAATGCAGCAGAAGCAATAATTAGAACTACTTGTGCTAACATGCCTCTTGAAAAAATAATTCGGGAACGCCGTGAAATCATTGAACATGTAAGTAAGGAATTGCACGAACTCACTGCAGATTGGGGAATTGTAATTGAATCTATTGAAATTAGAGAAGTGAACATTCTAGAACCAGAATTGAAGAAAAATATGGAAGCAACTAAAAAAGCGATAGAATTTCGAAAAGCTCGCATTGCTAAAGCAGACGCAGAAAGAGAATC